>JAOAPT010000813.1 GCA_025463045.1 Candidatus Solibacter sp. | reverse complement strand
GACTCACGCCGTTCGCGCGGGCAGCGATGTAAACCGCATCGTACTCGAAGTCCTGCCGCTGATTCCCTCCGGCTTCTTCGTGCAATTTCACGACATCTATTTCCCTTACGACTATCAGTCCAGCGTTTTGACAACGCTCTTCTTTTCGGGAGAGAGCACGCTGCTGCACGCCTTTCTCATCGATAATCGGCGGTACTCCATCGCGCGGTTTCAATGAGCATGCTGCACCACGCCTGTCACCAGGAAATACAGGCCGGGTTGCATTCCAACGGAGGCGGCAGGCACTTACCCAGCGCGATCTACCTCTCCGTCGGCTAAGTCTACGCCGTCACCGGTCTTCCGTTTACCGTGACGTGATCGAGCTTGAGACCCTCGACGTTCTCCGCCACTGGGGGCTTCGCCGCGCCTGAGAACGTGCAGCCCTTCAGCCGGATATCGCGAACCGGCGCGTTCTTGAAACCGCGCAGCGACCACGGCATTTCGCATTTCTTCACTTCGAGATTGAGAACCTCCACGTCACGGACGACCGGTGTGAACGGGCCCTTCTCGCCTTCCTCGTAGTAGAAGTCGACGTCGATCGCGGCGTGCGCGACCTGGCCTGCCTTCACGTTGCGCATGTAGATGTGCTCGATCACGCCGCCGCGGATCGCGTTGTTCTTGAAGCGCAGCGCGACGTTGAGATTGGGGCTGTCCATCTGGCAATCCTGCGCGAACACATTGCGAATGCCGCCCGAGCACTCGCTGCCCATCGTGACGCCGCCGTGCCCGTCCTTCATCACGCAGTTCTGCACGATCAGATTCTCCGAAGGCGCATGCAGGCGGCGTCCGTCCGCGTTGCGCCCGCTCTTGATCGCGATGCAATCGTCGCCCGTATCGAATGTGCACCCGTCGATCAGCACGTCGACGCTCGACTCGGGGTCGCACCCATCGTTGTTCGGACCGTGACTCGACACCTTCACGTTGCGCGCGATCACGTTCCTGCAGAGTACGGGATGCATCTCGTACATCGGCGAGTTGGTGATCATGATGTCTTCCATCAGCACGTTCGTGCAGCGGTACGGTTGGATGAACATCGGGCGCAGCCAGCTTCCCTCGCCGAACTTGCGCTGCTCCACCGGCACACCCTTTTCCGCCATCTCCATCAGGGCGGCGCGCGCCTTCCGCTGGTTGGGATCGTCGGGCTTGGCGCCGCGCTTGCCCGCCCACGGCCACCAGTGCTCGCCGCTGGCCTGCCCATCCAGCGTGCCGCCTCCGGTGATCGCGATGTTCTGCTGGTCGAGCGCGTAAATGAAGGGGGAGTAGTTCATCAACTCCAGCCCTTCGAAGCGCGTCAGCACGATGGGGTAGAGCTTCGGATCGGGGCTGAATTTCAGCGTCGCGTTCTTTTGCACGACGAGGTTGACGTTGCTCTTCAAGTGAATCGCGCCGGTGAGGAATGCGCCTTCGCGAACCATCACCCGGCCGCCGCCCGCGCGGCTCGCCTCGTCGATCGCCTTGCGGAAGGCCTCGGTGCAATCCGTCTTGCCGTCGGACTTTGCGCCAAAGCGCGTGATCTCGAATTCCCTGGACGCGATTTTGGGCGGCTGAATGCGCTTGAGAATTTGCGGGTAGACGGTAGTCCAGGGATCTTCGGCGGCCCAAGCGCGGGAGCCGGCGAACGCGGCCCCGGCCATCGCTGCGAGGGCATGGCGACGAGAATGGGTAGACATCAGACCGATGGTAGGTCCGGCACGGCACGCCGGTCAAGGGGAATCGTTTAGCTGAGCTAAACAGATCCTTTTCGGAACTTCATATCCGCTGCTGAACTATAATTTGGGTGGATCCCCATCATGCTTACATTGGAAAAGTTCTCTCTTGGCGTTGGCGACCGCTTCGCTCATCAGGCCAAGGCGCAACTGCGGGCCTGCATCAAGGCCGCCGAACAGGGCGCCACCGTCATTCCCGTGTGGAATAAATCGAACCGCGAGCACGGCATCGTGGGCTCGGAGCCGCCCAGTGTGCGCGCCGCGGCCGACCAGGCGGTTGCGGAACTCGGGTGGAAGCATCCGCACCACGTGGACGCCGACCACATCAATCTCGGCACCGTCGATCGCTTTATCGACGCCAGCGATTTTTATACGCTCGATGTCGCCGCCACCATTGGAGAGTCCGCGTCGCCCGAGGATCTCAATGCGTTCGTCGCCGCGCACCCGGAACTCACCGGCACCGTCACGATCCCAGGAATCGACGATCCGTTCGTGATCACGCGCGAGTCCGTCGCCGCGATTGCCGCCAAGTATCTCGCCGCCGTGCAGCAAGCGGGCGCGATCTACCGTCACATCGCCGCCGAGCGCGGCGAACGCGCTTTCATCACGGAAGTTTCGATGGACGAGACCGATTCGCCGCAGACGCCGCCTGAGTTGCTCGTGATTCTCGCCGCTATTGCCGGGGAGAAGATCCCGATCCAGACGATCGCGCCGAAATTCACCGGGCGGTTCAACAAGGGCGTCGATTACGTGGGCGACGTCGTTCAATTCGAAAAGGAATTCAGCGAAGATCTGGCGGTGATCGCCTTCGCGATCAAACAGTACGGCCTCCCGGAGAATCTGAAGCTGAGCGTTCATTCGGGCAGCGATAAGTTTTCGATCTACGGCCCGATCCGCCGCTCGCTGAGAAAGTTCAATGCCGGCGTTCACGTCAAAACGGCCGGCACCACGTGGCTCGAAGAGTTGATCGGCCTTGCCGAAGCGGGCGGGGAAGGCCTCGAGATGGCGAAGTACATCTACGCCAAAGCGTTTGCCGATCGCGACTCTCTCTGCCAGCCGTACGCCACGGTGATCGATATCGACTACGCCAAGCTCCCCGATCCCGCGGTCGTCAACGGCTGGACCTCCGAGCAGTATACGTCCGCTCTTCGGCACGATCAGAAGAACCCCGACTTCAACCAAAACTTGCGTCAACTTCTCCACGTCGGCTTTAAAGTGGCCGCCAAGATGGGGGACAAATACCTCAAGATGCTCGAAGCCTGCGAGGCAAACGTGTCCCGCAACGTCACGGAAAATCTCTTCGAGCGCCACATCAAACCGCTCTTCCTGACGGAGTAGGTATGCGAGCAGGCATCTTAGTTCTCTTTGCCGCCGCGGCATTCGCACAACCGAAGCCCGCGGTAGTGGTCGCCGCCGATTCGTCCGGCGATTTTACGACCGTCGGCGCAGCTCTTTCGTCCGGCGCGAAAGTGATCCGGATCAAGCCCGGCACGTACCGCGAAGTGCTCGATATTTCGCGGGCCGGCATCCAGCTTCGCGGAACGGGAGCGCGCCCGCAGGATGTCGTGCTCACGTACGACAACAGCGCGGGCACCGCCGGAGGCACTACGAAATCGGCAAGCGTCACTGTCTCGGGCGACGATTTCTACGCCGAGAACCTGACCATCGAGAACAGCTTCAGCCGCACGCACCCGCTCACGCCGGAGGGCTCGCAGGCCGTTGCGCTCAAGATCACTGGGGATCGCGCGGTCTTCCGAAAGGTGCGCTTCCTCGGCTTTCAGGACACGCTGTACGCGAACAGCAAGCATTGCGAAACCGACAAGGGTCCGTGCGAGCCGGCCCGCCAGTACTTCTCCGAGTGCTACATCGAAGGCCACGTCGACTTCATCTTCGGCGATGCCCTCGCGTTCTTCGACCGCTGCGAGATCCACGCGCTGGCACACTCCTCGATCATGCTCACCGCGCAGAGCCGCCACTACGCCGAGGAAAAGAGCGGGTACGTCTTCGACCACTGCAGCATCACCGCGGAAAAGGGCGCCGACCGCGTTTACCTCGGACGACCCTGGCGCGCGTATTCGACCGTCGTGTTCCTGAATACAGACATGCCCGCGCAAATCATGGCCGAAGGTTGGCGCGAGTGGGAGCACGACGGCAAGCCTTCGCTGCCGACCTCCTTCTACGCGGAGTATCGTTCGCAGGGGCCGGGCGCCCGGCCCGATTCGCGCAAACAACTCACCGCCGCCGAAGCCGCCCGCTTCGCGCTCCCGACTTTCCTTGCAGGAGACGACCATTGGGATCCCACAAAAGTGCACTGATCGGGGCCGCGTTCGCGCTCGCGTTCGCTGCCCAGGCGCAGGACACGCGCAACGTCACCGAGCCCGTCATTCCGCCGAGTTGCCGCGTGCTCACCGCTGCGCTCTCCGCGATCGACGGCAATAAGAGCATCGCCGAGGCCGACGAAGCCAAGCTCGATACCGTGCGTATCCAGCAGGCGCTCGACACCTGCGCCAAAGGTCAGGCCGTCGTGCTGAAGGCCGATGGCGCGCGCAACGCGTTCCTCACTGGACCGCTCGATCTCAAGCCCGGCGTCGCCCTGGTGGTGGATGCGGGGACGATCCTGTTCGGCTCGCGCGATCCCAAGATCTATGAAGTCCGCCCCGGCAGTTGCGGCATCGTCGACGCCAGCGGACGCGGCTGTCGCGCGATGATCAACGGCGCCAGCGTCACGGGCGCGAGCGTGATGGGGGATGGTGTGATCGATGGCCGCGGCTGGGCGCCGTTACTTGATACAAAGCGGCTGGGCAGGAACGCGTCGTGGTGGGAGATCGCCGAGGAGGCGCGCAAGGGCGGCAATCAGAACTGCCCGCGCATCCTGGTGCTCAACCGTTGCGACGATTTCACGCTTTATCGGATTGCGCTCAAGAACTCGGCGAATTTCCACGTCTCCTACAGCGGCGGCAACGGCTTCACCGCCTGGGGCGTGAACATCAACACGCCGAAGAACGCGCGCAATACGGACGGCATCGACCCTGGGTCTTCCACGAACGTCACCATCACGCGCT
>JAOAPT010000340.1 GCA_025463045.1 Candidatus Solibacter sp. | reverse complement strand
GAATTTGCTGAGGGGTCCGGGGTTTTTCAATATCGACGAGAATGTGTCGAGGACGTTTAGTTTTCGAGATGGGAAGGTGAAGGTGCAGTTGGTGGGGGAGGCGTTCAATTTAACGAATACGCCTTCGTTCTCGACTCCGAATGCGACGTTCGCATCGCCGACTCTGAACATAGATGGATCGGTGAGGAGTTATGGGAATTACAGCGTGATTAGTGGGACGGCGTCGACGGCGCGGCAGTTGCAGGTTGGGGCGTACGTGCGGTTCTAAGAAAATCTTTAGCCGCCGATGAACGCCGATAAAGAAAGCTATGGCCAGGTGAGGATGGACTGGGATTGAACTTTGGACTCGTCGAATTCGATGCCGTAGCCGGGGGCGGTGGGGAGAGTGAAGTGCGCGTTCTTGAGGACCGGGGGATTTTTTTCGAAGTGGTAGTGGGAGCGCATTTTGATGATCAGGTATTCGGCCAGGGGGCAGACGGCGGGGGACTGGCTGGCGATCAGGTGCAGGGCGGCGTGCAGGGCGTGGCCGTGCGGGATTACGGGAACGTCGAAGATCGAGGCGAGGGCGCAGATCTTCTGAAGTTCGCTAGTGCCGCCGCACCATTCGGGGTCGCACTGGACGACGTTGAGGGCCCCTTCCTTGAGGTAGTTGTAGACCTCCCAGCGGCCTTGAATGTGCTCGCCGGAGGCGATGGGGATTGAAGTACCTTTGCGGAGTTGCGCGAAGCTATCGATCTTTTCGGCTTGCGTGGCTTCTTCGATCCAGCGCGGGCGGTAACGTTCGACCTGCTTGGCCCAGGCTAGCGTGTAAGTCAGATCCCAGCCGCTATAGACGTCGAACATGAGTTCGGTTTCGTCGCCGACGGCTTCGCGGAGAAGGCGGACCAGGTCGACATTTTTCTTGAGGCCTTCGGGGCCGTCGCCGGGGCCGTAGGCGAGGAACCATTTCTGATAGCGGAAGCCATCCTTGCGTAGTTGGATGGCGCGGGCTTGCGCCTTTTCGGGCTCGAGCGAGAAGCCGAGGCAACTGCCATAGGCTTCGATGGAGTCGCGCGTGGGGCCGCCGAGGAGACGATAGACCGGCGTCTTGAAGTAACGGCCGCGGAGATCCCAGAGGGTGTTGTCGACGGCGCTGATCGCCATGAGGAATGCGCCGCGGCGGGCGTGGCGATTGCTGCGGTAGAGCTGGTCCCAGAGTTTTTCTTGAGCGAGGGCATCCTTGCCGAGGAGGAAGGGCTTTAGCTGTTCGTCGACGACGATGGCGGCCTCTTTGTCGATGGGGCCGTACAGGCCATCGGGACCGCCGTCGGTTTTGATCTTCAGATAGAGGGCGCTGACGGCGACGTTCGCGGTGGTGGGGCGGGGAGAGTCGGCGTACGGAGGGCGGCGCAGTTCGTCGTAGATGAAGAGCGGGTTGGCCTGGAACTGTTGGTCGATTCCGCGGACGGTGTCGTGATGACCGCGGAGTTCCCAGATCTCGACTGCGGTGATCTTCAAGGGCTTCGTCTGCGCGAAGGCGGCCGCGGCGGGCACGGTAGCGAGAAATCGACGGCGTGACAACATGTTGTTTGATTCTAGAACTAACAGTGTGCGGCTTGCAGAAGTTCGGGTGGTAGCGGTAGCTTTTATGCAACGGGGTATATGCGAGAAACGCAGTTTATGCCACGGAAGGAAGAAATCGCCGGTGCGAAAGTTCACGTTACGAGCGGGGCGGGCAGCCGGTCGAGGACGTCGCCTATCTGGAACCTTCGCTTTAGCGCGAAGCAGTGTTCAATATTGATCATTGGCCAGACAGGTGCTGCGGAGTTGCCATGGCACACGAGCATGGTAGCGAATATCAACTCAAGGTTATCCTTGTCGATGGCAAGGAAAACCTCACTGAGTGGCTCAGTGAGGAACAACTAACCGCAGCTATGTCCGTGGCCCAACGAAGAAAGGGCACGACGTGCTGGCTCAGGGTTAGGAAGGTCGTTTGCGTACAGTGCGCGGGCAGCGAACAGGCGAGCATCTCAGAGTTTCCCGTGACGCAGACCGGATCGTCGCGTAATCTGCCGCATGATTCGAAGTATTTGATGGCGGCGGGAGTACGAAATCGATCTCAAGTGAATCGACCCGATAGGTCGTGAGATGCTGAGAAGCAGCTATGCTTCATATTTCACGGGGGCTGTTTTTGGCAGCCCCTGTTACCCGTCTTTTTGCGCAATCGGCGGCACCGGTTCCGGCGCCGCTTTATCGAGATCCTATCTTATGATGGGGCGACCGATCCGGTCGTGATCTGGAATCGCCAGGAGAAGGATTGGTGGCTGCTGTATACGCAGCGGCGGGCCAATCTGGAGTATCTGGGAGTGTTGCCGGAACTGGAGTTCGAGCGCGGACGAAATACGTTCTGCGCCCGAGATTCTCTGGCACGAAGGGGCGTACCACATGTACGGGAGTTATGTTCCCGGGGTGCCGCAGGGTTGGTCGGGAGCGCGGCGCATTGTGCACTATGAGAGCGCGGATTTGTGGAACTGGCAGGCGAGGTGTTCGTTATAAAGGACATAAAGGCCCGAATGTATTTACATCACGAGGGCAGCGGTGAATGATGACGGATCATTGGGACGGGCTGGGTGTGTTCCGCAGTGAGGATGCGTTGAAGTGGACGCGGGAGGCGGCGTGAAGGCACCCGGGGAGAGTGGCGGGGGCCGCGGATAACTACGGGACGAGAAAACCTTTAGCCGCCGATGAACGCCGATGAACGCCGATAAAAATAAAATAAAACTTTAGCCTAGGCCGAGGCGGTGGAGTTTCATCAGGTTGGTGGTGCCGGGGCGGCCGACGGGCTGGCCGGCGACGAAGACGACGAGTTGGCCTTTTTGGAGGTAGCCGCCTTCGATGAGGACGCGGTCCATTTGGGTGAGCATTTCGTCGGTGCTGGAGACGTCGGGGGCGAGGAGCGGGGTGACGCCGTAGCTGACGGAGAGTTGGCGCGCGGTGGTGTCGTGCGGGGTGATGGCGAAGACACCGACGGGCGGGCGGTAGCGGGAGACGAGGCGGGCGCTCGATCCGCGGGAGCTGAAGACGACGATGGCGGCGGCGCCGGAATCGCGCGCGGCGTGATGGGCGGCGTCGGCGAGGATCTCGGCGTTAGAAGGCTGGGGCTGATGCGGCGGATCCTGATAGCCCTTTTTGCGGATGGAGTCTTCGCTTTCGGCCGCGATTTTGGCCATGAAGCGGACGGCTTCGACGGGATACTTTCCGACGGAGGTTTCGGCGGATAGCATCACGGCGTCGGTGCCGTCGTAGATGGCGTTGGCGACGTCGGAGACTTCGGCGCGAGTGGGGCGCGGGTTCTCGATCATCGATTCCAACATCTGCGTGGCGGTGATGACGAAGCGGCCTTTGCGGCGGGCGCGGCGGATGATGGACTTCTGAATTCGCGGGACACGCTCGAGCGAGATTTCGACGCCGAGATCGCCGCGGGCGACCATGACGCCGTCGGTGACATCGAGGATCGATTCGATGTTGTCGTAACCTTCGGGCTTCTCAATTTTCGCAACGATGGAGATGGGGCGTCCGCCGAGGCGGTCGCGGAGTTGGCGGACGTCCTCGGCAGTGCGGACAAAGGAGAGTGCGACGATGTCGACTCCGGCGGTGAGTCCGAAGTGGAGATCGGCAAGATCCTTTTCGGTGAGCGAGGGAATGCTGACCTGCACGCCGGGGAGATTGATGCCTTTGTGATCGGAGATGCGGCCGCCGTTGACGACGCGCGTCTGGACGCTGACGCCGTCGGTTTCGATGGCGACAAGCTCGATGGTGCCGTCGGCGAGGAGGATGCGATCGCCGGGTTTGACGTCCTGGGCGAAGCGCAAATATCCGGTAGAGGCGCGCTCGGCGGTGCCCATCACCTGCTC
>JAOAPT010000332.1 GCA_025463045.1 Candidatus Solibacter sp. | reverse complement strand
GCCGCGCCAACTTGGTCTTCGGTGTCCCTTCCAACTTTTCGATCCTGCTCGTGAAGGCCACCCCCTGGCAGCTCACGTCGGTACGATTATTCTTGTCAGCGGCGGCGCCTCTGCCGCAGGAACTCGAAGTCAAGTGGCGGCAGAAATTCGGCTCGGTGATCCATCAAGGCTACGGACTCACGGAAACATCGCCCTTTGCGAGCTACAACCACTTGACCCGCCATCGTACCGGTTCCATCGGAACACCGATCGAGGGTGTAGAGATGGCGATCGCCGATGTTACCGATGGCCATTTGCTGGCGCCAGGGGAGGTCGGCGAGATCGTGATTCGGGGTCCGAACGTGATGCTCGGATATTGGAATCGGCCCCGCGAAACGGCGGAAGCAATTCGAGACGGCTGGTTTCACAGCGGCGATGTAGGGCGAGTGGACGCGGAGGGTTACTTCACGGTTGAAGACCGTTTGAAGGACATGGTGATCGTTGGCGGCTGCAACGTGTATCCAGCCGAAGTTGAGAATGCTCTTCTGGGGCATTCGGCCGTTACGGAAGCTGCGGTTTTTGGAATCCCCGACGCCGTGCTTGGGGAGCGCGTGCGAGCTGCGGTGGTCCGGAACCCAGGCTCCCCAGTCAGCGCGACGGAACTGATGGCGCGCTGCCGCGAGACGCTCGCCGGGTACAAGGTTCCGGCCGAGATTGAATTTATAGCCGAGCTTCCGAAGAATCGCACCGGAAAGGTGTTGAAGCGGGTGCTCCGCGCAGGCTACGCACCGTTGCCGCCTCCTCTGCCTCTAGCAACCAACGCACATGAGCTGGAACTCCGGTTGATGAATTGGCTCAGCGGGAAACTGGGAATGCGAACCCGCGACTCGGACCGGCGGCGTACTTTTTGCGATATGGGCTTAACGTCGCTCATGGCTGTTGAGCTTGCGCAAGCACTGGCGGAATGGACGGGCGTGACAGTGACGCCGACCATCGCCTGGAACTTCTCCTCGGCGGAGTCGCTGGTGCAGCACCTGTTCAACGGCGATCCTACCGCGAATCTTTCAGACGATGAAGCTGAAGCGCTGTTGCTGGAAGAACTGGAGTTGCTCGAAAGATGAACAGGACCGGGGACAACGCTCAAGACGGAATGCTCTCACCGGTAAAGCGGGCGCTGCTGGCGGTTAAAGACCTCAAGGCGCAGTTGGAAGCTGCCAAACAAACGAACGAACCGGTGGCGATCATCGGCATGGGTTGCCGTTACCCGGGTGCTCAAGGATTGGACGAGTTCTGGCGAGTGCTTTGTGAGGGCATCGATACAGTGACCGAAGTGCCGCCGCAGCGCTGGTGTGCAGAGTCGTTTTCCATGAGCGGAAAGGGCGGATTTTTAGGAGACGTAGAGGCGTTCGATGCGGCCTTCTTCGGAATCTCGCCGCGCGAAGCTCCGCATGTGGATCCCCGGCAACGTGTCGCGTTGGAGGTGGCCTGGGAGGCGCTGGAGCATGCGGGCATTCCCCCCGACACTCTTGCGGGGACTCGCACCAGTGTGTTTCTCGCCACGCTGACGAATGATTACGACCATCTCCTGTTCAACGATCTGGAACGCGTCGATGCCTACAGCGGCGCGGGTACAGCGAACAGCATCGTCGCCAATCGTATCTCGTATTTCCTCGATCTGCGAGGGCCCAGCATGGCACTTGATACGGCATGTTCGGGATCGCTTGTCGCCATACAACTCGCATGTGAGAGCCTTCGCAAGGGCGAGAGCTCGCTCGCTTTGGCAGGCGGCGTAAATCTGAACCTGATGCCGAAAAGTAGCGTGTTCTTCGACAGGGCCGGAGCGCTCGCCGAAGACGGCCGCTGCAAGACATTCGATGAACGCGCCGATGGAATCGTACGCAGCGATGGTGCGGGAATCATCGTATTAAAGCTGCTTTCCGAGGCTCGCAAGGCAGGCGACCCGGTGATTGCCCTGGTTCGCGGCGGGGCGGTGAACCACGGCGGACGTAGCAACGGGATCATGGCTCCCAACGGCGCGGCGCAGCGGGCGGTGCTTGTGGAGGCGTACCGCCGGGCTGGCGTGTCCCCCTCCGCCGTCCAGATGATTGAAGCGCATGGGACTGGCACGAAGCTAGGGGACCCGATCGAAGTGGCGGCGCTTGGCGATGTATTGGCACGGGACCGTCCCGCCGGCCACTCGTGTTCGCTGGGATCTCTCAAGACCAACGTGGGGCATTCGGAGGCGGCGTCGGGAGTTGCCGGTGTGATCAAGGCGGCGCTCGCGCTCAAGCACCGTTTGATTCCGCCTACGCTCCATTTCCAGAATCCGAATCCGCTCATTCCGTTTGAGAAGCTCCCCTTCAAAGTGCAGACGGAACTGGGGCCATGGCCGGACGAATCAGTACCACTGGTAGCCGGTGTCAGCGGGTTTGGCTTTGGCGGAACCAATGCGCATCTGGTGCTCGAAGAGGCTTCAGTAGAGGAGCCCGTAGCGCAGACCGGCCCACCCTATATTCTGCCGATTTCCGCTCGCACGCCCGAGGCCCTCGGCACGCTGGTGGCGGCGTATTGTGACCGGCTGAAGGACACCGGGGATGTGGGCGGTTTTTGCTATTCCGCTGGTGCGCGACGAACCCATCACGCGGTGCGGATGGCGGCGGCCGGGCAAACGAAGGAAGATTTGATTCGCGAGTTGGAGTCCTGGCGAGCCGGGTCACAGGCGGAAAAGGGCCCCTTGGCGTTCGTGTTTTCGGGGCAGGGATCGCATCGGCCCGCGATGGGACGCGCCTTGTATGAGATTTATCCCGTCTATCGAAAGACGATCGATCTATGCGAGAGGCTGCTGGGCAGGGAAGTGACCGGTTCGCCCCTCAACTGCACGACTCTGACGCAGCCCGCGATATTCGCCGTGCAAACGGCACTCGGAGCACTGTGGCGCTCCTGGGGCATCGTGCCCGATTTCGTAGTGGGACACAGTCTGGGGGAAGTGGCGGCGGCGCATTTCGCCGGAGCGCTTTCGCTTGAGGACGCAGTACAGGTGGTCCACCATCGCAGCCGGCTCATGAAAACCGTGGAAGGCAAGGGCAAGACCGCGGTCGTCGGATTGACATGGGAGGGCGCTCGCGAGGCGATTGCCGGATACCCGGATCTGTCGCTTGCAGGCAGCAACAGTCCGCTGAGCACCGTGATTGCCGGCAC
>JAOAPT010000331.1 GCA_025463045.1 Candidatus Solibacter sp. | reverse complement strand
CTGGTACGAAAGTAGCACACGGTATCGGAGTTACCGGTGCTTATATCGTGGAACCTGCTGAAAGGAGAGGAAAGATATTTTCCATGTTCGTGTGACTGTGCTGGAAGCCACGCATCGGGATGGCGCTGAGATTGCATCGAGGGCGGTGGGAGGGACAAGACAACGTCGCCCAAAATAGTTTCGAAGATCGAGATGGCATCACCCGTGGCATCCGCGGTGGATGCGCGCCTCTCTTATGTGACCGATCAACAGCCTGGGATCCGCCGTATTGCGCGCGGCAAGAAATTCACGTACCTGGGGAGTGATGGGAAAACTGTGCGCGACCGGGGGGTTCTTCGGCGGATCGAATCGCTGGTGATCCCACCGGCGTGGACCGCCGTCTGGATTTGTGAGAACGCGCGCGGACACTTGCAGGCCACGGGCCGCGATGCACGGGGCCGGAAGCAGTACCGGTATCATCCGAAATATCGGGCAGTCCGGGAAGAGACGAAGTTCGAAAAGTTGCTCGCCTTCGGCAGCCTGCTGCCGCGCATCCGGGAGCGGGTGCAGCATGACCTTACGCTGCCGGGACTGCCACAGGACAAGGTCGTCGCGGCGGTGGTGCGGCTGATGGACCTGGCGCACATTCGCGTTGGTAATGAGGAGTACGCGCGGGAGAACCAGTCGTTCGGGCTGACCACGCTGCGGGACAGGCATGTGAAGATTGCGGGCTCCCGCCTGCACTTTGAATTTCGCGGGAAGAGCGGCCAGTTGCAGGTGATCGAGTTGGAGGACCGGCGGTTGGCGAGGATCGTGAAGCGCAGCCGCGACCTGCCGGGATACGAACTGTTCCAGTATGTAGACGAGAGCGGAGCGCACGTGAAGGTCGATTCCGATATGGTGAATCGCTACCTGCGCGATGCGACGGGTGCAGATATTACCGCGAAGGACTTTCGCACATGGCACGGTACGGTGCACGCGGCGGAGGAGTTGGGGGCATGCGGCTCGGCGCGAACGGCAACGGAGGCGAAGCGGAACATGGTCGCGGCGATCAAAGCGGTAGCGGGCCGGCTGGGGAATCGTCCGGCGACGTGCAGAAAGCACTACATTCATCCGATGGTGATGGACCTGTATCAGTCGGGCGACTTGGGGAAGTACATAAAGGTCAACGGCAATCGCAAGGGGACGGGGCTGGATAGCTGTGAACGCTGCGTGCTGAAGATGCTGGCTGCGGCGGCGGCGTAGGCGGCGCAGCCACAGGCCTGTCCTACTTCGGCAGCAGCGACAACACGCCCTCGCTGGGACTCGCGATCACGTGCGCCGCGATCAGTCTTCCGAGGCCTTCCACCTTCGCCTTCCCCGCTTCGATCGCCGCCGTGACCGCCGCCACGTCGCCCTTGATCAACACCGTGATATACCCGCCGCCCAGTTTCTCTCGCGCGAGCACCTCCACCGCCGCCGTCTTCAGCGCCGTATCGATTGCCTCGAACACCGCCGTGAATCCCTGCGTCTCGATCAGCCCTACTGCAAACGACGATTGTTTATTCACTTGATTCTCCGGGTAATGCACGGTGGATTGCTCCATCAGCGGATTGAAATCCACCGCCGCCTCATAGGCCTTCTCCGAGCCCTCGGCCGGAGACGCAATCACGTGCGCGATCACCTCCGCACCCATCGCACGCGCCGTCGCTTCCGCAGCCTGTGCCGCCGCCTGCACATCGCCCAGCCATCCGAATAACTTCAGGCAGACCCCGGGACTGTCGTTCAGTTCCGTCTGCAGAATGCGCACGCCCGCGGCCTTCTCCATCGCATCCAACACGACCATCCCCGGCGACCATCCGCCGATCTCGACAAACGCCAGCGCCGTGCCGCTCACCCGACGCCCCGCTTCTCCAACTCGTGCAGCACTTCAACGATCATCTGCTCAATTTTGTCCGTGGATGGCTGCGCGATGCGCACCGCGCACCCGGCGGCCGGAGGCTCCACCAGTTCGAAATCGGCCAGGATGCATTGCAGCACCTTCGCCAGCGCATCGCGATCGGTGCGCTGCGATGTGGTCTGCGGCAGACGCCCGCGCCCGAACCGGAAGCCGCGAAACTCCGCCGCCGCGCGGAAGCCATCGGGGAATTCGAACGGAAACAGCATCGCGTCAAAAAGCTCCGTGATGCGGTACTGCCACTTCATCGCCTCTTCGTACTTCCCCGCTTTCGCGAGTTCATAAATGCGCCGCGTGACTTCCGGGACGGCGTTGCTGCTGGCGTTCGTGCCGCCATCGCAGCCCACCAGGATCATCGGCGCGAGGACCGCCTCCCATCCGGTGAGGAAGGTGAAGTCCGGGCGCAACGGCTTCACGGCCGCGATCATGCGCATCATGAATGCGAGATCGCCCGACGAATCTTTGATCCCCACCACGCGGGGGAATTCCGCCGCCAGCCGCCGGATGGTCGGCACGTCGATCGGGCTCGCGAACATCGGGATGTTATACAGCGTCACGTCGATCGGCGTATTGCTCGCGATCTCCGCGAAGTACGCGTATACCGATTCCGGCGATAGCCGGTAATAAAATGGCGAGACGATCGCCACCGCGCGCGCGCCCATCGCGGCGTACGCTTCGCAGGCTGCCAAGGTCTCCTTCACGTTGGCTTCCGCGGCGCCCGCAAGGATGGGCACTCGCCCGCGCGCTTCGTCGCACGTGATGCGCACGATCCGCCGCCGTTCTTCTTCGTTGAAGCGCGTGAACTCGCCCGTCGACCCGTTGGGGTACAGCCCGTGCACGCCGCGCTCGATCAGCCACGACACAAAGCGGCGCAGTTCGGTTTCATTGATCTGGCCCCGATCGTCCAGGGGGACGAGGGTGGGCGTAAAGATGCCTTCTAATTTCGCGGGCATGTGCTGGCGTCTTTAAGAGTTTAGCGCACGGCTCCGACGGAGCCCGGCATCACAGGCACTGCAACCGCGATGCGAGAAACAGTACAACCCCGTGCGTAAATACCTGATACGTTGACAAGCGTTTTAAGGCAGCGACGCCCCTGTAATCCGAGCTGCCGGAAAGATACCCACCATGCATATCTTTGCATCGTGTGAGCACGGCCCCACGCAGATCAATTTCCTCGTCCCCAGCGACGCGCTGGCGACCGCGACCACAATCAGCGTTAGCAATCCCGCGGGGACCTTCGCGCCGCTTCCGCTCGCCGTGCAGGCGCAGTACTCGGCACGCACACCTAGGCGCGCTGATCGGGAAATCCGCGCCTGCCGCGCCTGGTGAGACGATCGTCAGCTACGGCACGGGATGCGGACCCACGACTCCCGCGCTCTCGGCGGGGATCGTGCTCACCGATGCGTC
>JAOAPT010000804.1 GCA_025463045.1 Candidatus Solibacter sp. | reverse complement strand
GCAGAGATCCCATGCTTCAGGAAGAAGTTCTGTTTCGCTGCGATAGGGACCAGCAGTGCGTCACCTCCTCCACCGACTAACCCAGTATGTGAGACGGTGACGATGGCACCGCTACTTGGGCTCTGAGCGGACAGGGTCAGGCAACTGAATGCCCCGTAGACGAACTGTCGACGCGTCATTCGTAACTTGATCGACGGCTGTTCGCACGATTGAAATTGGCGGTTCAGCACTTGGGCCCTCCTCTTTTGGCGTATAGAGCTAACCACAATATCACACGACTGTCGTGAGCTAACCTTGTTTTCCATCGCAGCTTACAGCGAGATCCCGGGAAGCCTTCCGAACAGCATTCGGATCACGCGCCACTCGGACAGTGCTCGTGCCAACCTCGGTGGCTACCGATAACACGAATTTACGCCCGTTCTTGTCTACCACGATGCATTTTCCTGGTCGCCGATGAATCACCCCGAGATGGTCGGAAACTGGAGCGCGGCCAGATCTTTTCAGCAATACGACTCTGCGAAGTGGAAACCCGATTTGCTTCGGCTTTCACGCAGGCCGTCCAAAACGGTACAATGGCCCTGATTTACATGAATCAGTGCTCGTTGGAGACGTGCTGAGAAGGTGTTGGCGTTCCGCCCGTTTGGCGATGTATCGCGACCTGAAGAGCAGCGACGATGATGCCGGATTGGGAGCAGCGGCGCGAACGGATTGTGCAAGAAGCTCTATTGCTTGACCCGGCAGGCCAAGCGGCGCTGTTGGATCTGGCGTGCGAGGGGGATCGCGGGCTTCGGTCTGAGATCGAGCGTCAACTCCGTGCTGCGCAAGAGTGCACCGAATCCATGGGTGGATCCGCGACAAGCGGTGTGATGATCGGTCCGTACCGCTTACTGCAAATTGCCGGCCAGGGAGGCATGGGTGAGGTATGACTGGCCGAGCAGAAGGAGCCGGTCCGCCGGCGCGTCGCCTTGAAGCTCATAAAAGCGGGCATGGATACGCGCGAAGTGATCGCGCGCTTCAATTCGGAGCGTCAGGCGCTGGCGCTCATGGACCACCCGGCAATCGCACGAGTATTCGAAGCTGGCTCCACTCCGGACGGCAGGCCATACTTTTCAATGGAGTATGTGCCTGGAATCGCAATCACGGATTATTGCGACAAGCGTAAGCTCACTCTGCGTGAGAGGTTAGAGTTGTTTGCCCATGTCTGCGAGGGGGTGCAGCATGCACATCAAAAGGCGATCATTCACCGGGACCTGAAACCCTCTAACATTCTGGTCAGTGAAGTAGATGGCCGGGCCCTTCCGAAAATCATCGATTTCGGCGTCGCCAAGGCGACGGCTCAGCGGCTGACGGGTGACACGATGCTGACCCGACTGGGGACCGTGATCGGGACGCTGGAGTATATGAGCCCGGAGCAGGCGGATTCAGCCGGCGAAGACATCGATACGCGCGCGGACGTGTTTTCGCTTGGCGTGATTCTCTACGAAATCCTCGTGGGTTCCCTTCCGCTCGACTACCGCAAGTTAGCGTTTGGCGAGGTACTGCGCCGGATCCGGGACGAGGAGGCGCCACGCCCAAGCACGAAATTGAGGACCCTGCACGAGGGATCGGCCCTGATTGCGAAAAACCGGCGGACGGAACCTGAGACACTCGGGCGGCAGCTACGCGGCGATCTGGATTCCATCACGCTGAAGTCGCTCGAGAAGGACCGCGCCAGGCGATATGGAAGCCCATCGGAACTAGCCGCCGATTTACATCGATACCTGCGAAACGAACCGGTATCCGCCGCGCCCGCTACGGTGGCGTACCGTTCACGGAAATTCGTGTCGAAGTATCGATGGTGGATGGCTGCCGCGGGGGCATTTGTGGCAATGCTGATGGCTGGGGTGGCGGTGAGCACCGGGGAAGCTCTTCGCGCGAATAGGGAACGTGATAAAGCTGTTGCTGCCGGCCGTGAAGCCAACGCGCAGAAATTGACGGCTTACTCAATAGGAAGTCTCTCCGAGGATCCGGAGCGGAGTATCGCTCTCGCGATGCACGCCGTCAACGCGACGCTTCAATTCCATCAGGGCGTTCAACCTGCCGCGGTGTCGGCGCTGCATTCGGCGCTCATCGCATCTCGCGTACGGCTCGCCTTGAACGGCCACCAGGACTCCGTGTCAAAAGTAGTTTTCAGCCCGGATGGAAGACTGATCGCCACGTCCAGTTGGGATGAAACCGCGAAGGTGTGGAATGCCGCGACCGGACAGGACTTGCTCACGCTACGCGGTAACGCCGGACGCGCATTGTTGTCAATCGCCTTCAGTCCTGACGGAAAGGGAGTTATCACCGGAGGCGTTGACGGGATCGCGAAAGTGTGGGATGCCGCGACCGGGCGGGAGCTCCTCGCGCTGCGCGGACACGCGGGGCCCATTTATGATGTCGCTTTCTGGCCCGACGGCAAGCGCATCGCCACCGCCAGTGGGATCGCACCACGCTGTGGGATGCGGAAGACGGCCGGGAGTTGCTCACGTTGAGCGCCCCTAGCGGGGCTTCCTGCGTGGCCTTCAGTCCGGATGGGAAACGCCTGCTTACTTGCAACGCTCCTCTGGTGACGATTTGGAACGCCGCAAATGGGAGGGAGTTGCTCAGTTTGCGCGGTCACCAGGGTCAGGTCTGGCACGCAGCGTTCAGCCCCGATGGCAGGCGCATCGTTACCGCGGGCATGGACATGACCGCGAAGCTGTGGGATGCGGAACGCGGGCTGGTACTGGTGACCCTTCGCGGTCACAAAGGACGCTCTTAGGTGGGCGGCCTTCAGCGGGGATGGGCAACGGGTTGCCACCTCCAGCCAGGATCACACGGTGAAGC
>JAOAPT010000261.1 GCA_025463045.1 Candidatus Solibacter sp. | reverse complement strand
CTACCTGCGCATCCTGGTCGTGATGTACATGCACGAGCCCGGCGAAGCCGCCGAGACGAGTGAGCCCCTCGCCCCCAGCCTCCGCATCGCCCTGATTCTGCCTGCGCTCGGTACCCTCGTGCTCGGCATCTTCCCGAGTTGGGTGTTGGAATTCGCCAGCAAATCCTCCGCGATCATGAAGTAGGACAGGCCTCCGGCCGGTCCAGCCGAGGACGGCTCGGCTATGAACCCGCCCGCAGAAGAGATTGCAGGAGCCGGTCCGAATCGTGTAGCGCTGAAGCATGACGCTGAATCAGTGCGGCCCAGAACTTCACCCGGTTCGTCATAAACCCGGTCGCAAGGTCGTCGGCTTCAAGCCGGTGCAAATATGGGAGCGCAGCCAAATCGGCGCGTGTTTCCTGACCAGCGGCGATCAAGTCCTTCGACCCATTGGTAGTGCACGACGCAACGTCGTGTCTTCCCATGCCAACCTCAGTGGGTCGCCCTGAATATTCGAGCCACGGGAGTTCTTCCGTCATTGTCCCGTCCTACTTCTTCGCCGGCGCCGCCTTCAGCAGATCCCGCGCCTTCGCCTGGTCCGCATCCGCGCCGACCTTATCGCCCGCCGCGCGCCGCGCCGACGCCCGATTCGTGTACGCATTGCCGTACACCGGATTCAACTTGATTGCCTGATCGAAATCCGCCAGGGCATCCTTATACCTCCTCAACCGAAAGTAAGCGTACCCGCGCGAATTCCATGCCACCGAAAGATACGGGTCGATCTTCACCGCCTGCGTCAACGGTTCGATCGCATCCGTCAGGCGATCCTCCTGAATGCACTTGCGTCCCAGCGCGAGATATTCCGCCGCCCCCATCACCGGCTTGACTGCCGGAGGCACGGGGATACCCGCCGAAGGAGCGGGTGTCGTCGCGATCGGCGCAGCCTTCGGTAGTGCCGGGCCTTCACCGTCTTGGGCGGCACGACCCGCACCGGTTTGGGCAGTGCGGGAGCCGCCGGGGGCGGAATCGGAGTGATAGCCGCCGCGGTCTTCTCCGCGGGAGGATCGTCCGCCGTCGTTACCGGCAGCTTTACATTCCCAGTCTCCGGCGCCTTCTCAATCGCCTTCTCCGCCTTGATCTTCTCATCGACGTGCGATTGCGCCCGGATGCGCAACTGCCGTGTGTCCGGATTGTTCGGATCGAGCTTCGTCGCCTGCTCCAGATCGCGCAAGGCCTCGTCCCACTTCCCCAGCAGGAAATACGCATCGCCGCGCGCCGTCCATCCCAGCGCCGACCCCGGCGCTAACCCGATCGCCCTCGAGCGATCCTCGAGCCCCTTGTCGTGCTGCCCCAGCAGGTGGTACGACCCGCCGCGGGCCACGTACACCTCCGGATTTTTCGGGTCTAACTGGACCGCCATATTGCGATCGTCCAGCGACTCTTGGAATTTCTTCAGCCGCACGAACACCGCGGCGCGTGCCATGTACACACGCGCATCCTTCGGATCGCCCTTCAGCGATTCTGTGTAGTCCTCCACCGCGCCCGCGTCGTCCGACAGCCGCTCGCGCACCGCGCCGCGCACCCGCCACGCCCGCGTGTCGTGCGGATTTAACTTCAACGCCTGATCCAGATCGACGCGCGCGTGCGTGAAATCTCCGATCCCGGTGAACGCCAGTGCGCGCTCCACCCAGCAATCTTCGTAATCCGGCTTGCGCCCGATGCAGGAATCGAAATCTTCCACCGCGTCGCGATACTTGCGCTGTTCGGCGCGCGCGATTCCGCGCCCCAGGTACGGCTCCGGCACGTCGAGACGCAGACGGATTGCCTGCGTGAAATCCTCTTCCGCTTTGTCGAATTGATGTGCCGCAGTGTACGCTTTGCCGCGACCGCTGTACACTTCCGTGCGCTCCATTTTCAAATTGAGCGCGAGCGTGTAGTCGTGGATCGCCCGTTCCGGTTGCGCCGTATCGCCGAAGAAACTGGCGCGCGCCACGTAAGTCTCGCCGCTGCCCGGTTGCAGTTCGAGCGCCTTGTCGAAGTCCGCCAGCGCTCTGGCGTCGTCGCCGGTAGCGTGGTAATCGACGCCGCGCGCGCGCATCGCGTCGGTGTTGCCCGGGTCGGCGGCGATCGCTTCGGTATACGCGGCGATCGCCTCCGGGCGCTGGCCCGCCTCGTCGGCCTTCTTGCCGCGCTGCAGGGCGGCCTGCGATTTCTTTTTGTCGGGCTTCGTGTCGGCGCTGTCGGCGGGAATCAGCATCCCCGCCAAGGCGAACGACACGGCAAGTCGCGCCAATCTGGAACGTGAGGTTCGCATCTTAAGTCCTGTTATTGGCTACTGGAAATAGTGTACACTCGGAACGTAGATTAATTCCGTTGGTGCACGGGAAGCTGGTGAAAATCCAGCACAGCCCCGCTACTGTAATCGCGGAGAATCGTACGAAAGAGCCACTGTTCCGGAAACGGGCGGGAAGGCCGTACGGTTTGATGATGCGTAAGTCAGGAGACCGGCCAGCGAGTATACAACTATTCGGCTCTCGAGGGAGGAGCCCGAAATGTTTCGATACGTTTCCGGTCTGCTGGCCTGTTGCTTCGTTTTTTCCGCCTGTCTCCGGGCTTCCGAGATCAAAGGCAAAGTCATCGATCCTTCCGGCGCGCCCGTTTTCGGCGCGCAGATTGCCGCCGTCGACCGCGTCGGCGTTGTCGCGCGAACCACCGCCGCGCCCAACGGCAGCTTCCAATTGGACGCTCCCGAATCGCCCGACACGCGCATCGTCATCACCGCGCCTGGCTTCAGCACGCGGACTCTCGCCCCTGGCGAAACCGCGAGCATCCAGCTGGAAATCGCGCCCCAGATGGATTCCGTTCAGGTGGTCGGATCCACCATCGAAATCCCCGCGACCTTGCAAAGCTCGAGCGTCGACGTGATCACCAGCGAACAGGTCCGCCGCCGCAACGAACCGTTTGCGATGGACCTCCTACGCTACGTGCCCGGCGTCACTTTGAATCAATCCGGCGCGGCCGGCGGCGTCACCAGCCTCTTCCTGCGCGGCAGCAACGCCAACATGAATCTCGTCGAAATCGACGGCGTTCCGGTCGTCGGATTCGGTGGCGGACTCGGTTTCGATTTCGCCCACATCCCCGCCGAAGCCGTGGACCACATCGAGCTGATCCGCGGTGCGCAATCCGCCGTCTACGGCTCCTACGCCAACTCGGGCGTGGTCGATTTCATCACGCGCCAGCCGCACGCATCGCCGCAGTTGAACCTGCTCGCCGAAGGCGGCAGTCACAACGAGCGCCGTTTCGCCATCACCGGCACGGGAGCCATCGCGGGCTTCGGAGTGCTTGCCTCCGCGTCGCGCTACGACACCGATGGCCTGGTCGTGAACAACGATTACCGCAACGAAGATGTGCTGCTCAACGTCACCCGCCGCTTCGGTGGCCAGAGCCTTGCGCTGCACGGCTACTTCGATTCGAGCGAGGTCGGCCAGCCCGGCCCCTGGGGCTCAAACCCGAAGGGCATCTTCACCGGAATCGATACCGTGAGCCGGGGCAAGAATAACTTCTCCGAATACGGCGTCCACTACGAAGCGGCGCTTTCACCGCGCGTGCGCACCGAGCTCTCCGGCAACTTCTTCCTCGCCAACAATGGCTACGTGAGTAAGTTCGGCTTCAGTTACAACAAGGATCTTCGCGGACAGGGCGAATCGCGCACCATCGTCAGCCTCTCGCGCCACGACACTGCATCTTTCGGAGTTACCGCCGGCCGCGAGGAAGTCAAGAACACTTACATCACGGACTCGACGTTCTCGACCTTTCCGATCAAGCGCAATGAAATCTCCGTCTACGCGGAAGACCGCTACGAAATCGCCGGACACCTCTTCCTGAGCGCCGGACTGCGCGCCGAGTTCTTTCGCACCGCGTCGATCCCGAGCGATGGATTCTCGCGCCCCGCATTCGCGCAGAGCAGCATCTCTCGCGTCAACCCCAAGCTCTCCGCGGCCTACGCGGCCGGCGGCACTCGCCTGCACGCCTCCTTCGGCATGGGCCTGCGGCCGCCCTCGGGTTTCGAGCTTGCGTTCACGAACAATCCCGAACTGCGCCCGGAACGTACGCGCAGCGTCGATGCCGGCGTCGAACAGAAACTCGGCAAACTGCTCACCGTCGACGCCACTTACTTCTACAATCGCTACTATGATCTGATTGTGACGCTCGGCGGCTCGCTCACTTCGCTCAGTCACTACAAGTCCGACAACCTCGCGAACTCGCAGGCGCAGGGTGCGGAGTTCTCCGCGCGCCTCCGCCCCGCCCGCTGGGTCTTCGTCACCGGATCGTACACGCTGCTCGAAACCCGCATCCTCTCGCTCGATGGATCGACTCAAGCGCAGTTGCCCTTCACCGTCGGCCAGCAGTTGACGCGCCGTCCCGAGAATTCCGGCAGCATCGTCGCCACCTTCACCCACGGACGCCTCGCCGCCGATCTAACCGGCTACTTCCGCGGCAAGGCGCTCTTCGAGGAGCCGTCCTTCGGCGCCAGCAGCGGCCTGTTCCAGAATCCGGGCTTTGCGAACGTCGGCGTGAATGTCGACTACACGCTCGCCCGCGGCGTTACCGCTTACGGCCATTTGCGCAACGCGCTCAACCGCTACTACGAAGAGATCTACGGCTACCCCTCCCCCAGACTTAACTTCGTCGCCGGTTTAAAGTGGACCATCGCCAGGCAACAATAGGAGGAGAGCGCGATGAGTAAAGATGCTTTCAACCAGCCCCGCCTCGCCATCAACCGCGTCTACACGCGGCAGGGTGACTCCGGCGAAACCGCGCTGGTCGGCGGACAGCGCGTCCCTAAGGATGGCCCGCGCCTCGAGGCCTACGGCACCGTCGACGAGCTCAATGCGTTTCTGGGCGCGGCCCGTGCGACGGTCAACGAACTCGCCGTCGCCGAGCCGCGCCTTGCCGTGCTCGCCGCCATTCTCCTGCGCGTCCAGCACGAGCTCTTCAATCTCGGCTCGATCCTCGCGACTCTCCCCGAAGACGTGCACCCCAAGCAGCCGCGCGTCACCGATGCCGAGATCGCACAGCTCGAAACCGAAATGGACGCGATGAATGAAGACCTGCCGCCGCTGCGATCTTTCGTCCTTCCCGGCGGCAGCCGCCTCGACGCGGAGCTCCACATCGCGCGCACCGTCTGCCGCCGCGCCGAACGCATCGTCATCGCGCTCGCGCGCGCCGAGAGTGTACCGCCCGAGACCATCCGCTATCTCAATCGCTTGAGCGATTCGTTTTTTGTCTGGAGCCGCTGGGCCGGTCACATCACCGGCGCACCGGAAACTTTGTGGGAACCCAACCAGTCCGCCTCCGGGCGTCTGGATAGGGGATAATTACGAATTGAGGAGAAATTGATGGAGAACCAAACGGCGCGGCCCTTGGGCGCGGGTCTCACAGTTCTGGGAGCGGCGGCGCGATTGCTGCCGCACCTGCCGAACTTCTCTCCAGTGGGCAGCATCAGCTTGTTTGCCGGTGCGCGCATGAGGGGCTGGCAGGCGTATGTATTACCTCTTGTCCTGATGGCGATCACCGACCCGTTGGTCGGCGGCTACTCGGCTGCCACCCCGCTCATCTATGCCAGCTTCCTGATCAACGTGTTTATCGGCTCGCGCCTGCGCGGTACCGAGAGCCCGTGGAAGATCGGTGCCGGCGTCATGGCCGGCAGCCTGCAGTTCTTCCTGCTCACCAACTTCGCCTGGCTCGTTGGGAGCAGCATGTACCCGCATACCTTGGCCGGCGTCGCGCAGTGCTACCTGGCGGCCATTCCGTTCTACGGCCGCACTCTTGCGTCGGACCTTCTGTACTCGGGCGCCCTCTTCGGCCTGCATGCCTGGCTTAGCCGCGCGGTGCTTCGCTCGGAGCGCGTCGCTGTCGCCCAGACCGCTTGAGAAAAGTCCTGCTCGCGTGGAGCTCCGGTAAGGATAGCGCGTGGACGCTCCACGCGCTTCGCGCCCAGAACGTCGAAGTCGCGGCGCTTCTCACGACACTAAACGAGGCGGCAGATCGCGTTGCCATGCACGGCGTCCGCCGCGCTCTGCTCGAACAGCAGGCAGACGCTCTCGGACTTCCCGTCTGGCAAATTCCCCTTCCCTGGCCCTGCAGCAATGAGGATTACGAATCGCGTATGGCAGACGCTTGCCGTCGCGCCGTCGCGGAAGGTTTCGGCACCATCGCCTTCGGCGATCTTTACCTCCAGGACATCCGCGCCTACCGCGAACGCCAACTTGCCGGCACCGGACTCGTTCCCGTCTTTCCGCTCTGGGAATTGCCCACCGCGATTCTCGCCCGCGACATGATCGATGGCGGTCTGCGCGCCCGCCTGACCTGCGTCGATTCGCGCGTCCTCGACGTCACCTACGCCGGCCGTGAATTCGATCGCGCACTGCTCTCCGCCCTTCCGCCCACCGCCGACCCGTGCGGCGAAAACGGAGAGTTCCACAGCTTCGTCTACGATGGACCCATGTTCCGCCGTCCCATCGCCATCGAAACCGGCGAACGCCACACCTACGAGCATTTTATCTACACGGACCTTTTGTGCCCCGCATCGTCTCCCGAATTGTCTCGCTGATATCCAGCGCCACCGAAATCGTGCACGCCCTCGGCGAACTCGATTCGCTCGTCGGCCGCTCCCATGAGTGCGACTACCCCGAGGCCGTCCGCGCACTTCCCGTGTGCACCCGCCCGCGCATTGCCGTCGATGCCTCGAGCGCCGAGATCGACGCCCAGGTCAAACAATCCTCCCGCGATTCCATCTCCATCTACGACGTCTACGACGACGTCATCAGCGCGCTCGAGCCCACCCACATCCTCACCCAGATCCAGTGCGAGGTCTGCGCGGTCAGTCTCCGCGACGTCGAAGCCGCTCTCGCGCGCGGCATGACGGGCCAGCCGCGCATCGTCTCCCTCCAACCCGATTCGCTTGCCGGCATCTGGAACGACATCCGCCGTGTCGCCGCGTCGCTCGACATCGACGAGCGCGGTGAGCGACTCATTGCCGACCTGCAATCGCGCATGCGGTTTCCTCTCCCCGCCGCCCGCCCCACCGTCGCATGCATCGAGTGGATGGAGCCCTTGATGGCCGCCGGCAACTGGACGCCAGAACTGATCGAACTCGCCGGAGGCCGCAATCTCTTCGGCGAGCCCGGACGCCACTCTCCCTGGATGAATTGGGACGATCTGGTTGCCGCCGACCCGGACGTGATCATCGTTGCCCCCTGCGGCTTCGATCTCCCGCGCACCGAACAGGAACTCTACTGGATGACGAACCGCCCCGGCTGGCAGTCTCTCCGTGCCCGCAAGTACCTCGCCGACGGCAACGCCTACTTCAACCGCCCCGGCCCTCGCGTCGTAGAAACCACGCGCATCCTGGCCGAGGTTCTCCACCCGGAGTCCTTCGTGCCGACACTGCGCGGCATCGGGTGGCGCGCGTTATCATGAGCTTGTGACATGGCGCTGATCGCGGTTTCGGGTCATCCGGGATGCCGGTTCGAAGAGGTCGCGCGCTTCAGCGCGCAGCGTCTCAACTACGAACTCCTCACCCAATCGCGCATTCGTTCCCTCACCTCCGAAGAGTTCGGGGAGCCGGCCGCCATCCCTGAAAAAGCCTTCCCCAGCCTCGTCACCTCCATCCTCGCCCGTCTCGCCACGGAGCACCACCTCGTATACTGCGCCATGGGCGGCGAGCTTCAGGCGCGCCAGTTCCCCGGTACCCTGCGGGTCCACATCGTCGCCCCCGAGAACGTCCGCATCGGCAACATCATGCTCGATCATCGCCTCGAACGCCCGGCCGCGCGGCAGATGCTCCTCGAGCTCGAAGCCGCCGATCGCGAGGCTCGCAAAGCGCGCTTCGGCAAAGCCCGCGCGACGGCCGACCTGTTCGATCTCGTCCTCAACAGCGAGTCCCTCACTACCG
>JAOAPT010000257.1 GCA_025463045.1 Candidatus Solibacter sp. | reverse complement strand
CCCTCGGGCGTGCTCTATGGCAGTCTCTAACTCGCCCGCCGCATCCACCAGGAGGGCCGCCTTCCCGCCTCGCTCGATTTCGCCGATCGGCCCGCCTTCATCCTGCGCGGCGCCAATATCGGCATGCAGAAAACCGAAGTCACTTACGATGGCGCGATCTACGACTATCGCTGGTGCAATCGCGACCCGACCTTGACTGGCTCTTCGAGCAACGTACCCGAACACACAAACCAAACTTTGCGCGCCGCATCACCTTTGGATAGAGTCAGTTGACATGCCGGATTCGTTACTGGGTAAACTCACGGAATATCTCGGGCAAAACTGGCCCTGGTATAAACAACCCCTGCCGCTCGCACTCGCGAGCCTCGTCGATATTCGTGACGAGCTCCGGGCGAAAAATCTCTACGACACCGAAGAGCCCCCCTTCGCGCCCACTCCCGCGTCGCTGCCCGTCGGAGTGCCCGCCGGAGTGCCCGCCGGAGTAAATGAAGCGCGCACCGCCGATGGCACATACAACGATCTGCACTATCCCGCGATGGGCAGCCGCGGCTGCCGCTTCGGCCGAAACTTCCCCCTTGATCAGGTCCGCCCCGATACCGCCAACCTGATGACTCCGAATCCGCGCGAAGTCAGCCTGCGCCTGCTCGCGCGCCGCGAATTTCAGGCCGCCGGTTTCCTCAACCTTCTGACCGCTACCTGGATCCAGTTCATGGTTCACGACTGGTTCGTGCACCGCCAGTCCGCCACCGAAAAGCACGAGATCCCGATCGGCCCGCGCGACAACTGGCCCGATCATCCGATGACGGTCACCAAGAGCGAGATCTCTCCCGCGCCCGCCGGATCGACGCACCCGCCGGCTTTCATCAACGACAGCACGCACTGGTGGGACGCCTCGCAATTGTACGGCTCCGACGCCGCGTCCGCGGCAAACGTACGCAGTTTCGTCGAGGGCAAACTCAAAATCGGCGCCGACGGCAAAATGCTGCTCGACCCCGTCACCGGAAGCGAGTTGACCGGCTTCGAAGACAACGGCTGGGTGGGCCTCAGCATGCTGCACGGACTCTTCGTCGCCGAGCACAACGCCATCTGCGACATGCTGAAATCCCACTATCCCCAGTGGACCGACGAAACGCTGTACGACAAGGCGCGCCTGATCAACGTCGCGCTCATCGCCAAAATCCACACCGTCGAATGGACGCCCGCCATCCTGCCCAATCCGATCACCCAAAGAGCCATGCACACGAACTGGTATGGCCTGGCAGGCGACGACCTCCAGGATGTCTTCAAGTTCCTCAACGAGAGCGAAGTCATGGGCGGCATTCCGGGCTCGGAGACCGATCATCACAGCGCTCCTTATTCGCTGACCGAAGAGTTTGTCTCCGTATACCGCATGCACGCGCTCATCCCCGACGAGTTCGACATCCGCTCCGCCGAGACCGGCGAGCCCGTCGCCCGCTACGAGCTCCCGCAGGTCTTCGGCAGGCGCGGCCGCGATGTAATGGCGAAGCTCTCCCTCGCCGACCTTTTCTACTCCTTCGGCACGTCGCACCCCGGCGCCGTTCGCCTGCACAATTTCCCGAACTCACTCCGCGATCTCCGCAAGGACGATGGCACGCATCTCGATCTCGCAGCCATCGACGTCCTTCGCGACCGCGAGCGCGGCGTGCCGCGCTACAACCAATTCCGCCGCCTGCTCCGCAAACCCGCCGTCACTTCGTTCGAGGAATTGACCGGCGATACTTCGCTCGCCCGGGAACTCCGCGAAGTGTACGGCGGCGATCTCGAAATGGTCGATCTGATGGTCGGCCTCTACGCCGAGCCCCTGCCCGAAGGCTTCGGCTTCAGCGAGACCGCCTTCCGCATCTTCGTTCTCATGGCGTCGCGCCGCCTGAAGAGCGATCGCTTCTTTACCGCCGACTACACACCGGAAATGTACACGCCCGAGGGAATGGAGTGGATCCGCGCCAACGGCATGTTCAGCGTGCTCCGCCGTCACGTCCCGCAAGTTGCCGCCGCTTTCGAAGGCGTCGAGAACCCCTTCGCCCCCTGGAAGACCGCGACGGCGCCAGCCGTAAAAGCCGCCGCATCGAGCTAAAGGCCCCCAAAGTGGGACAGGCGATCGTTTTTCGTCGCCTGTCAACTTTCTCGATTTGAGTCTCCGCGCTCCGCCCTACCGCCCGCCCGCAACATCGATGAACGCGCCCGTCACGTACGACGCTTCCGCCGAGAGCAGCCACAGGATCGCCGCCGCGACCTCCTCCGGCTGGCCGCCCCTCTGCATCGGCACGAGCGTCTTCACACGCTCGACGCGATCCGGCTCGCCGCCCGCCGCATGCAATTCCGTGTGGATGAACCCGGGCCGCACGCCGTTCACGCGAATGCCTTCTTCCGCGACCTCCCTGGCGAGCCCGATCGTGAACGTCTCGACCGCACCCTTCGTCGCCGCGTAGTCGACGTACTCGCCGGGCGACCCATAGCGCGCCGCGCCCGATGAGACGTTGACGATCGCGCCGCCTCCGCCGCCGTGCCGCAGCGACATCCGCCGCACCGCCTCTCGCGCGCACAACATCGTGCCGATCGCGTTCGCCGCGAACATCCGCCCCATGCGCGCGCCGTCCATCGCTTCCAGCCGCATCTGCGGTTCGAGCCGTGCCGCATTGTTGACCAGTGCAATCGGCCGCCCCAACTCGCGATCGACCCTCTCAAATAACGCTACGACTTCCGCCTCGCACGCGACATCGCCCTGTACCGCAATCGCCGCGCCGCCCTGCGCGACAATCTCGTCCGCCACACCGGCCGCCGCGTCGCGATTCCGCAGGTAGTTGACGCACACCGCATACCCCCGCGAGCCGGCGAGCCGCGCGGTGCACGCTCCAATTCCACGCCCGCCGCCGGTCACGATCAACACCTGCGAATTCATCTGCGCTTTATCATACGGCACGCACTATTCGTTGCGCAGCGCCGAGGCGGGAGCGATCCGCGTGGCGCGCGCCGCAGGGGCCAGGCACGCCGCCAATGCAACCAGCGCCATCACACCGGCCGCCGCGACAAACGCGATCGGGTCGCCGGGTGTCACGTTATACAGCAGCGTATCGATCAAGCGCGCGAGCGCAAACGCAAGCACCGCCCCGATCGCCAGCCCGCCGGCAATCAAACTCATTCCGTTGCCCGCGACCATTCGCAGCACCTGCCCGCGGCCCGCACCCAGCGCCATCCGGATGCCAATCTCGCGCGTCCGCCGCGCCACCGTATATGACATGACGCCGTAGATGCCGATCACCGCCAGCAGCAGAGCCGACCCCGCAAAGATGCCCATCAGCCAGCCGGTAAACCGCGAGTTGGCCGTCTCACGCGCCATCAGCTCTTCGAGCGTGCGGACCCCATAGATCACGGTGGTCGCATCGGCCTCGCGCAACACCCTTCGCACCGCCGGCGCCATCGATGCCGGAGGCACGGACGTACGAATCAGGAGCGCCGGATTGCGCACCGGGCCGGCGATAGGCACGAACATATCCGGGTCCGTCGTCGGGTTGTTGGGCAGGCCGCGATACTTCAGTTCGTTGACCACGCCCACGATCGTCATCCACGGCGTCTTGGATATCAGGCTGCCGATCTTGATGCGTTTCCCAATCGGATCCTGCCCCGGCCAGAACCGTTTGGCAAGGCTCTCGCTGACGATCACCACCGAAACGCCGTCGTGTACTTCGCCCTCCGTAAATGGCCGCCCCGCAAGAAACGGAATCCGTAGCGTGCGGAAGAAATCCGGGCTGACGCGATGTGGGTAGACGCGCGGCCGATTCTGCGCCGTCACCGGCGGCTGGCCCTCCGCCGCATAGAAGCTCGCGCCCCCTCCATCGAGCGGCACGTCGCTCCCCAGGCTGACCGCGACCACACCCGGAATCCGCGCGACCCGCCCCTGCACTTCGCGCGCGTCGGTCGGACGCGGCAGCCCGATGCGTAGCGTGAGCAGGTGCGATGGATCGTAGCCCGGCCGGATCGCCGCGAGTTGGCCCACACTGCGAATCAGCAGACCCGCGCCCGTCAGCAGCAGCATTGCGAACGCCACCTCCGCGACCACCAGCGCCCCACGAAAGCGGCGCCCATCTCTGCGATCAACCGCGTGGCTCGATGCCTGTTTGAACGCCTCCGCGAGATTAGCGTTGCGCATCTGCACCGCCGGCGCCACACCCAAAGCAATACCTGCGGCGCACGCGATCAGCGTGCAGAACAGCGCGACGCGCAGATCGACACCAGGGTGAATGAAGCTCGGAAACGTCACCGGGCTCGCCGTCACCAGCAATCGCGCTCCCCAGTGCGCGAGCGCCAGCCCGCCCGCCGCGCCCGCCAGTGCGATCACGCAGCTCTCCGTGAAGAGTTGCGCCAGCACACGCGCGCGTCCCGCACCCAGCGCGATCCGCATCGCGATCTCACGCTGCCGCGCTTCGGAGCGTGCCAGCATCAGGCTCGCGACATTGGTGCACGCGATCAGCAGTACCAGCCCGACCGCGCAAAGCAGCACGATCAGCGGCTGGCGCAGGTCGCCAAGCAGTTCGCGATCGAGCGGCGCCACTTCCACCGCGCGCCCTTCATTCGTCAGCGGGTACGCCGCTTGCAAGCGTTGCGCTATGCCATCGAGTTCGGCCTGCGCCTGCGCCGCCGTGACACCCGGCCGCAAGCGCGCGAGCACCGGAAACGATCGCGTGCCGCGCTCGGCAAGATCGGCCGCCGTGCCGCCCATCATCGCCGGCATCCAGAGTTGGGCCTGGTCGCTCACTCCGCGGAACCACTCGGGCATCACGCCGACAATCGTGTAATCCCTCTCGCCGATCTGCAGCGTGCGCCCCGCGACCTGCCGGTCTCCGCCAAAACGGCGCTTCCACAGACCGTCGCTCAGCATCACGACGGCGTCACGCTGCGGTACCGCGTCTTCCTCCGGGCGAAACACGCGGCCCACCGCCGGACGCACTCCGAGAAGGTCGAAGTACGCTTGCGAGACCACCTCTCCCGCCACACGCTCGGGCTCCTCGACGCCGGTTAGCGTCGCCACCGTGTTGTCGAGCACCGCCATCCCTTCGAACGAGTGGCTCTGCGCTCTCCAATCCACGAAATCTGGATACGAGGCGCCGCGGCGTTCCACCTTCACACGCTTCACATTGCCCCACAACTCCACCAGTCGCGATGGCTCCGCGTACGGCAGCGGACGCAGCAGCACGGAATCCACCACGCTGAAAATCGCCGTGTCCGCGCCGATCCCGAGTGCCAGCGTGAGCACCGCGACGATCGTGAATCCCGGACTCTTGCGCAGCGTCCGAGCCGCGTAGCGCAGGTCTTGCATCAGCGTTTCGATCCAGCGGATGGTCCACATATCGCGGGTCCTCTCTTTCATGACGGTGGTGTTGCCAAATCGCCGGCGCGCCTCTTCCGGCGACAGTCCCGATCGCGCGGCGCGCTCGTTTAGGTGAAATTCGATCTCATCCTGCAGGTCGCGATCTAGCCGTCCGCGCCAGAGCAGTGCGCGCAGGCGCAGGCGAAGACCGTGAAGGATCTCGAAGTTCATGCCGTCTGCATCACGCGCGCCACCGCGCCCGAAAGGCGGTTCCAACTGGCCGATTCCTCGGCGAGTTGCTTCCGGCCTGCCGCGGTCAGCTTGTAAAACTTGGCGCGCCGGTTGTTCTCCGAAACGCCCCACTCCGAGGCCAGCAGCCCGCGCAGTTCCAGGCGGTGCAATGCCGGATACAGCGCACCTTCCTCCACACGTAGAACTTCGTCCGAGCTTTGCTGTATGAATTCGACAATCGCATAGCCATGCATCACGCCGCGCGTGAGTGTCTTCAGGATCAGCATGTCGAGCGTGCCCTGCACGAGCGCCTTGTCTCCCATAAATCCTTTAGGGGAAGTATCCCGCAGGTGTGCGTAAAATGCAAGGGATGCTGATGGCGATTACACGTGCGGTGAGCCCTTCGATGGATGCCTGCGAACTCTCGTATATCGATCGCGAAATAATCGATATCAGCCAGGCGCGCGCCCAACATGCCGCGTACGAGGCCGCACTGCGTGAACTCGGCGTAAACGTAATCTCCTTGCCTGCCGAGCCCGATTTTCCCGATGCCGTCTTCGTCGAAGATCCCGCAATCGTCCTCGACGAGATCGCCATCATGACCCGCACCGGCGCCGAATCGCGGCGCGGCGAATCCGAATCGATCGCGACTACGCTAGAGCCGTACCGCGAATTGCGCTGGATGCACGCTCCCGCCACCCTCGACGGCGGCGACGTGATGCGCGCCGGCCGCACCCTCTACGTCGGACGCTCCGCGCGTACCAGTGCGGCCGGTATCGAACAGCTCGCGCACCACGTCGAGCCGTTCGGCTATCGCGTTTGCACCGTCGAAGTGCACGCTTGCCTGCACCTGAAATCCGCCTGCAGTTATCTCGGCGAGGGAATGGTGCTGGTCTACCGCCCCTGGATCAACACGGCGGCCTTCGAAGACCTTCGCCTGATCGACGCACCGGACCCCGAGGCAGTCAACGTCGTGCGCATCGAAAATACCGTCTTAGTGGCCGAGGGATTCCCGCGGACAGCGGCAATCATCGAGGACCTGGAACTGCAGGTGAGGACTCTCGACAACTCGGAGTTGCGAAAAGCCGAGGGCGCCCTCACCTGCTGTAGTCTGCTATTTGAAACCTACTGAAGCACGCCGGCTTTCTTGAAATCGCCTGCTTTGACGAAAATCAGTCCGGCCGGATCTACATGCTTCCGGAACGCCGTGTTGATCTGGTCCGGCGTGAGCGCCGCAACCTTCGTCTCCAGCGACTCATCGAACTTCAACGTGCGGTCGAACCGCTGCCGGTTAGCGAGCAGGCCGACCAGCGCACCATCCTCGGAGCGTCCGCCGAGCCGTTCCTGCAGCCATGCCTTTTTCGCGGAGGCTACTTCCTCGGCGCTGAAGCCTTCCTTCAGCGTCTTGGCGAGTTCGTCGCGGAAGCTCGCTTCCACTTTGGGCGTGTTCTGCGGCGCACTGATCGCCACCGCCAGGAAGTTCCCGCCATCGTCTTTCGTCGGCGCACCGAACTGCGACTGCACACCGTAGCTCAAGCCTTCCTTATCGCGAATCCGGCGCGACAGGCGCGTCCCCAGTCCGCCGCCGCCGAACATGTAATTCGCCATCACCATCGCCGGATAGTCGGGATCCTCATCGTTCATCTTGAGCGTCTCTCCAGTGATGAAGAAGGCGTTCTGCTTGTCGGGAGTCTCGATCTTCTTGTCGCCGGGCTCGATCTTGCGGTAGTTGGAGCTCAGCCGCGTGTACGAACCTGGGCTCTTCCAGTTGCCGAACAACTCATTCGCGAGCTTGCCGATTTCGGCAGCGTTGAACTGCCCCGAAACCGCGAATTCGCCGACACTCGCGCCGTAGAACTGCTGGTGAAATTTCTTCACATCGTCGAGCGTGACCTTCTTCAAATCCTCGACCTGCTCATCCGACGTGGAGACGTAGCGCGCATCGCCGCGCGGATACGGATTGATGCGATGCTGAAATTCCGTGACTGCCAGCGACTGCGGTTCGCTGCGCCCTGCTTCGGCTCCCGCGATCCGCTGCTGCTTCACCGTCTCGAATTCGCTATCCGGGAACGCCGGTTCGCGCAGCACTTCCATCGCAAGCCGCAGCGCGCCCGGCAGATTCGCCTCGATCGTCTCGATGTTCGCCGTCGCGCTGGTGGCGCCGCCGCTCACGCTGATGTGCGCCTTCAGGCGATCCATCTCGTCCTGGATCTGCTGCCGCGATTTGTTCTTCGTGCCGCGCATCAAAACGGCGCCCGTGACGCCGGCGATCGCCGACTTGCCAAAGAGCGCCTTCTCATCGCCGTATCGGATCGTCAGGCTGGCGACGACCGTCCCGCCGCGAGTCTTGCGCGGCAGTAGCGACATCTTGATTCCGCCCGGCAGCGTGCTGCGCTGCACGCGCGATTCGATGTTCGACGGGCTCGGGTCGAACGCTTCGCCCGCCGCCACCACCGCGCTGCCCTTGAAATCCTTCAACTCCGCCGCGATATCCGGTGTCGCCGGAATCTCCGCGCGATCCGGCGCCTTGGTCGGCACAAACGTCCCCAGCGTGCGATTCGATTCCTTCAGGTATGCCTTCGCCACACGCAGGACATCGGCCTCGCTGACCTTCTTGATGCGGTCGCGCATCAGGAACATCAGCCGCCAGTCGCCCTGCGAAAAGTACTCGCTCAAATCCAGCGCGACCGACTGCGAGTCGTTCATTTCCAGATCGATGTTCTTCAGCAGCCGCGTCTTCACGCGCTCCACTTCTTCCTTGCTCGGAGGCTCGTTCGTAATCCCTTCGACCGTCTTCACCAAAATTCCCCGCGCCTCGTCCAGCGACTGATCGAGCTTCAACGTCGCACTCGCGGCGAGAAAGCCGGGATCGTGCAGCTCCTCCATCCCCATCCCCGCGCCTACAGCCTTCTTGTTGTCAACCAGAGCCTTATAGAGACGCCCCGACGGACGGTCACCGAGAACGCCCGCGAGCACGTTGAGCGCAGCGGCATCCGGGTGGCTCCCGGCCGGCACGTGATACAACGCCACGATGCCCTGCGTATCGCCCACACGCCGCAGCGTGACCGATCGTTCGCCATCCTGCGTGGGCTCCGTGGTGTACGGAGCTTCCAGCGAGCGCGTCGGCTTGGGAATCGAGCCGAAAAGCTGCGCGACCATCGCCAGCGTCTTCTCTTCGTCGAACTTGCCCGCGATCGTCAGCAGCGCATTATCCGGCTGATAGTACTTCTTGTAGAACGCCGCCAACCGCTCGATCGGCACATTCTCAATATCGGAGCGATTGCCGATCGGCAGCTTGCCATAGTTATGCCACGTGTACGCAGCTTCCAGCACGCGCTGGAAGAGGATGCCTTCAGGACTGTTCTCGCGCATTTCGAATTCATTGCGCACCACAGTCATTTCCGTACTGAGAAGTTGCTTCTCGATGCGGCTGTTGACCATGCGGTCCGCTTCTAATTCGAGCGCGAACTTAAGATTCTCGTCCGTGGCGTTCAAAGTCTCGTAATAGTTGGTTCGATCCCACGACGTGGAGCCGTTCATATCGGTGGCCCCATGGTCTTTGATCTCTTGCTTGACGTCGTTCCGCGTCTTCGTCTTCAGGAACAGCATGTGCTCCAGCAGGTGAGCCATGCCCGTTTCCCCGTACCCTTCATGGCGCGAGCCCACCATGTACGTCATGTTGACCGTGACGTTCGGTTTCGAGGAGTCAGGGAAAAGCAGCACGTGCAGCCCGTTCGGCAGCGCGTACTCGGTAATCCCTTCGACAGCAGTAAGTTTCTGGACGCGCGCCGCGGGCGGTTGAGCCAGCGCGGTGAACGCGAAAAGCAGGGCGACAGGGAGTAATCCCTTGTTACGAGTCATTAGACACCTTTATTGAAGGATTTAGACGAATTATATCAAGGGACGTTTGGCACGAGACGCCGGTTTCTTTTCGGCCCTCACCGAACGCCACTCCTCCAGGCGTGG
>JAOAPT010000248.1 GCA_025463045.1 Candidatus Solibacter sp. | reverse complement strand
GGCTGCACCCGAGGACGTGAGTAGCGGCACAACGAATCTCGTCAGGGCTTGCCAGGGATGAGGCTGAGGTGCAACATCTTCGTCGCCATCGCCGTCTCACCAAGTGCTGGTTCCGCGTTGGAAATGGACCGGAAGGTCGTATGTTGGGACCCTCACATTCCCTGATGTCATCGCAGCCGCAAAGCGACCTCGATGCCTTGCTTACCCGAATGCGGCAGCGCCTGTATCCAGAGACTATCCCAGTGCTTGCCTCTTATTGGCTCAAAACAGTTTACGCCGCGGGTCATTCACGAGCGTGGTGGCGGCAATTAAATGAACTTCTGAAGCAAGTTCTCCGCAAACAACTCCTGGACGGCACATCGCGTGAGGCGCTAATCGACATTCAGTCCTGGATTCAAGAGACCGGCCTTCGATCCGGCAAAACGTCCGGCACGCGCAACACCTTGGATCCACTTCGCCCCGACCCAGAGCCGGAGCGCCTCGCGCCGTATATTCAGCGGCTCTTAAACCAATGGCTCATGACAGAAGTGGCTTCTACACTCGTCAATGGAGGTGAATCTGGCATTCCGCAGGACGGCGGCACTCCCGTTCTAGCTATCGCAACATCTCTTGAGCGGCTATTGCTTCGGGACCGTCTTGCGCCGGGAACCCTAGAAATGCTTCTTCGGCCAGATCTCGTTTCGCCGCGGGACGTTTACCCCTGTGACATGGAGGTCTTGGCAGACATCGTACTGGCCCTGCTAGGCAGGACGTGGACGGCAGCCCCAGCCGTAATGCCTGCGACACTTTTGGGGGTGGCCACCTGGTCCGCTCTTTCGGAGGGTTATGGCGAGGCGGTTCGCCATGCTTCATACGTACAGACTCTGGAAGGTGATGAGGTTCATGTGCCGATTGCGGCGGCGCAGGCGTCCGAAATTCTAAACGGCGACCCTGTGCGGATTGCTTCTATTATCGTGACCATGGATGGTCGATGTTGGGAGGCCGAAAGCCTGCAAAGCGGGGCACAACATTCCGTGATCTACAAGCCCCGGTGCCGCTTGCGAATTGATCTTTCGGCGGATCACGCGAAGTTGATAGTGCCTTGGCCGGAAGCCCAGTTGCACTGGCCAGGCGCCGCTGATTTTCAACGTCCCTTCGAACTCTTTGGCCGCGAATGGCATCAGTCCCGTTGGGAGATGGACGGGGAGCATGCGTGGCTCCATCTGGTCTTTTCTCGTGTCTTGCCTATAGCGGAGATTCAACCGCACGATGTGGGTCTCCGGCGGTCGCACCTCGCCTCTGTTGATATGGCCTGGGCTGCCCTTGAGGAAGCGCTCGCGACTTCGCTGTCGCAGAAGGGCTGCGAACCAGTCGAACAACTACGTCGCACGGATTTCATCCCGCTTGGGCGCGCCATTTTTGGCCTCACGAAATTGGCGAAGAGCGGCGGCTTGGTGAACCGCGACGCTATCGACACGCAATTGAGAGCCATCCGCTATCTTCAGGCTCAGGTCTCGGTGGAGTACGGCCGGGTTCCATGGAGAATTCTTCCTGTGCCCGTTCAAACGAGTTTCTTAAGGAAGCGCCCGGATAACGCCCTGATACAGCTCTTGAGTCAAGTATTTGATGGACTTCCGGAAGCTCTCAGCGAAACGACAGGGCAGAGGTCACCGTCCCACGCTGCGTAGGAGGCCTTGGCAATAGCGGAAATGGGCGTCAACGTGTACGGACCGGATATGTCTGACGACGAAACGAAAACGAGACCGTAGGATACACAGAGCGTCAATCTTCGTGAAACCTGCGAAGTCGAGTACCGGTCCCAAAGTTTGGATGAACGCCTGACCAGTCGAAGGCGACAGTCAAAAAGGGTAGGTGTGATTGCTAGCGATGAAGCCGAACTGAAGCACAAGTAGTGCTCCTGGAACCGCCGGGACGCGGGCGTGGCCTCTAGGAAACTCCACGCGCGCCATTTCCACCTGCCGCTCAGCCGGCGCGCAACGGGCTGCGCAGAAGCTGACTCGGTAAGCAAGGCGGCCTGACCGTGGCACCACTATTCCCGACGAGATCGCCCCGCCGAACTACTTGCCCGAAGATGTAGATCTCCTGGCTCACGCCGCCGCGTCGCTCGTTGTCGACTATCGCGATCGCCATTACGGAAGGCGCGCCCTCCACGCTGGATACCGACCGCATATGGCCGGCCCTTCGTGAGCGCCCGGTTGGCGGCCCACAAGAGCACGGCCAGATTGCTTCAGTAGACTCGAAATGCTTGTGTCCGGGCGGTATTCGTTATATCTTTGTAACCATATTGGTACGAAATTGTAACAATATCGCTCGGGCCCAACGAACGGTTGCCGTGATCATGGCATGCGCTGCCGTGACGGGTCTTGCCGCCAGCAATCCTCCGCCGGACACCTGTTCCTCCCTCGCTGCCGCGTCGGAGTTGATCAGCCCACCCCGCCACTATTCGCTCAAATTGAACACGCTCTACACGCCCCAGGCGTCTTCAACTGGCCTGCTCGTAAAGGCGCGGATCAACGGTGGACCCGTCCTACGCATGCTGCTGGATAGTGGCGCGAGTTTCGTTGTGTTGGACAAGCGTGCGGCGGCAGCATCGGGGCACTTGGCAGGTTCCCTATTTGAGCTTGTCAGCCTGGGCTCAACTCCGAAACCTGCCCGGCGAGGCGAATGCGCTACCGTCCAGGTCGGGGAACTCGTGCTTCGTGACTGCAATATTTTGGCAGTCGATACGAAACTACTCGAAGGTATTGATGGCATCATTCCGATGGCGCTCTTCGCCGGTTTTCTCGTTCGCTTGGATGTCCCCGGAAAAACTCTTGACCTGGAACCATACCCTGCACACCAGCCCATAGTAGATCCCGCCTACTCTCCCGCTCGCGCGGATCATTGTCTGCTCTATCTCGCCTCAGTGCTGAACGAATCACGGTCTGGTTACGTTCTCCTGGACACGGGTGCGACCTACAGTGCCGTCTCTGAGGCCGCGGCACGCAGTTGGAACGCTTATCGGACGATGTCGCGCAGCATTGCCCTGCACGGAGGCGCCGGCGCCACGGATGGTTTCCTGCTTCCGCGCGGCGTTCGCTTTCGCTTCGGCTCGCGGGTTCTTTCAGCGGACCCCGCAGTGGTTGTCGATCTCTCGGATGCTTCCAGGCATCAACAATTCGAGGTCGATGGCATCCTGGGCTACTCCGCCCTCCGCAATTCGATCGTGACCATCAACTACCGGGACTCGCTCGTCCGAATCGCTGATCCGAATCGATGATCCGACTCGACGATAAGTAGGGGAGCACGCTCAAACTTTCATTCCCTTCTCACCGGGACGTAACTGGCCACGCCGCAATCTGGCGGTATGTTTCCTGCATCGCCGCCGTTTCCGATCCGTATTTCGCGAATGCTGCCTTCGATGCTCCGCCCACGGGTCGAGCCTCTGGAGCCCGCGCTACGCCGACTGCTAGTCCCGGACGAGGTGATGTGATGGATTGTTTTCAGGAAGCTAGTCTCACCGGCACGGAAGCGCAGTTCGCCAGGAGCATGTTGGCGAGGCTGGCTATCCATTACCAGATC
>JAOAPT010000232.1 GCA_025463045.1 Candidatus Solibacter sp. | reverse complement strand
CTTTCGCAAGCTCCTGGCCATCGAGCCCCAACACATAGCGGAACAACAGAACCCGTCGTAATTCGATAGGCAGAGACTCCAGCGCAGCCCTGACGCGCGCCCGAAGTTCGCTGGCCTCGACTTCCGCGTCGGCCGGCGGAAGTTCGAAGTCGGCAAGAATGTCTTCCACTTTGAGCGACTCGTCGAACTGATAGAAGTCCAGGACCTCATCGCCTAGACCTAGATAGCTGACCTCCAGTTCAGGCGGCGTGATTGGAATCCGGTCTTCGATATAGATCCGGGAGCGCTCTGCCTTGGAGCGGCGGACCTCCGCGTCGACCTCCTTCAAAGCAATCCGGTTCAGCCAACGCCGGATGGATCCCTCGGGCGCCTTCCGATAAAACCGTTCGTAGGCGCGAAGCAGAGTTTCGTCGACGATATCCTGCGGTGTCACTTCGCCCCGCACCAGATCTCCGCGCGCTTCCGCGTAGGCCACGAGGTGACTTACAAAGTGACTGAGAGCGTCGATGTGCGGGCTCACGATAGAGAAAAACGCCCCGCCATCCTCCTTTTCTTTTGCCTCACCGGACACGCCCGCTTTCATCTGCCTGAGTTCCTTGCGCCGCGCCAGGCGCTTCCACCATTGTTCTCCCCGCATACTGGATTTGTAGGCTTCTATCTGGCGTTCGATTTCGGCGAAGGCCGCCCGTATCGCCGCGTTCCCGTCGAAGTTCTCCTCCCTCGCGGCAAGAACTTTCCCGGGAACGTCCAGTGTGATCGATACCCGCCAGACCGTCTCGCCCGCGATCTCTTCGATGACCACGCGCAGGAAAACGGTTTCGGGCGGAAGCGCCTTGAGCCTCTTGTCCACCTTGGCAATCAGTTCTTCGCTCAATTTACGGAATTCCTCTTTCGCGGTAGTATTCTTGAACTCGATTTGGTGCAGCATCCCTGGCCTCCAGCCACCCGTAAGACAGCAAATGCGCTGCCACGATTTTTCCAGCGATAGCGGCGTAGTTGCCGTCGAGTCACCGCACATTTCCGCAGACCTTCCCAACGAACCGCGGCCCGGGCGTCGGCTGGTAGACGCTTCAAGTCGCTTCCTTGCCGTCGCCGTTGCCTCTCACCACCCGAATCGGCGACCCTGTTTGGACTCTTTTACTCTCTTGGAGGACAGGAGCATCGTGTCAGGCAGATAGGCGCCGCGCCGGAGGAGCCAAACCAGGAAAATGGTCAAGGCCAGCGTAATCACCACCAGCGAACCGAAGATCCAGGGCGCTCTGGTCCAGGCCGGATACGCGACGTTCATCCCGAGGATGCCCGTAATCACGAGCGCGGGCAGCGCCATCGTGCCTAGTCCTAGTTACTAGTAGCGTCAAGGTCTTGGTGGCTTCCGTGCTACGGGTCGCGATGCTGGGAAATAAATATCCAGAACGCTCGCCAGGCGGTCCCGTTCCCCTTCCAGCGTGTCGATTACGATCGCGAGGTCGTCATGAACGTCGCGCAGGTATGGATGCAGCTCCTTGCTGATCACAGGGTTTGAGATGTGACGGAGATGAGAGGCAACCTACCGCGTCGCGGTGAGAACCCGCCGCAGCTCGAGCGGTGTGCCGCGCACTTCTCCGAGGTGTTCCAGCACCGCGTCATCGCGGCGTTCCATCACGATATCGTGAAGCGCATCGATACTGTTTTCGAGATGTTCGATCAGGGGCAAATACGATTCGGGGACGCCGTCCATCACACCGTGCAGCACCTGGTCAAGGCGGAGCGTCACAGTCGAGTTCAGCAGCGGCTGAAGGAGCGGAACCGTCCCGTTGTGTATGGTAATCAGAAAGTCGCGTCCGACAAACAGGGAGAGGTCCGCGACCTTCAAGCGCTTTTCCTCGTCGAGTGCCAGCGCTTCAGAATCAGGAAGACGTAGGAATGCCCGTCGTCGGCACTGGTCGTTGAGCGCCATTACGGCAGTCCTCGATGTGTAATGGGTGGAGTGCGTAGGATGCCCCGAGACTGTCGAGTTCGGTGTGACGAGGATCGGCCACGTCATGCCGTTTCATCGCGTGCTCTCTCTCGCCGGGTGCAAGATCAGGGCCAACCTGCCCTGCTACTTCAACCCGTCTCCGGCGGTACGCGATCCGGCTGCGGAGAGAGGGCTCCCCAATCGCCTTTCGGTTGACGGAGTTAGATGGCGTTTGTCGGGAATACTGCCTTCGTACTCTAATCTGATGCCGGAATGGCGGAGCACAGTTGCGAGCGTGAGAATGAAAAAACAGATCACCAGTAATTGCGGCCATTCGATGTGAAGGGCCCCTCGCAAAATGACTTCGCGCAGCGTGCTCACGATTCCGACCTCCACCATGGTTGATACGGAAACGCGGTGCTCCTCCAAATAGATCAGCAAAAGCCGGAAGAGCTCCAGAAGTACGAGGAGGAACAGAATGTCGCCAATCACCAGCGAGAAGTCGGTCCCCGCGAGCATGGACCGTGCCAGGTGAAAGAGCTTGATGCCCATCCCCGCGAACAGCATCAAGCATAGGCCGAACACAATCAGGTCCTGCGTGATCTCGAGGTACTTACGTTGCAGAGTGTGCGCGTGTGGAGCGTCTGCCATCAAGCCCTGCTCAAGTGCGGAATCACCGTGGGCATGATTCACTTCGCTGGTTTGACCGCGACGACGGCTTCTATGACGACTGGCTCGCCAGACGGATTCACGCCGTTGACTTCGGTCTTCTGGAGCCCCTGAATATCGGAGGAGTTGGCAGAGGTTGACTTGGTCTTCATGTTTTTCGCCACGTCGTCCTTCATCGAGAGGACGTTATGATTGTTTTGTTTGGCGAGTTGGACGGCGCGCTGGTGCGGATACACGAACTGGTACCCATATTGTTCGCCGGGATAGAACCACGCCTTGATTGCTGGGGGCGTGTTTGACGGTCGCTCCTCGAACTGGAGCAGCGTCTTGTCCGCCGGTTCCAGTCGATAGTCCGGCACCGCTAGAATCGTTGCGTAGACCTCCTTTTCGTCTTTGTCGAGTATTTGGACGATGTTCCGGTTGGATGGCGAATCCAGAAGCTTGAAAACGTACGTTCCGGGCGGAAGGACCTTTCCTGGGATCTCGACCGGTTCGTTGGTTGTGATGATGGTCTTCTTGTTCCATTCATCAGAGTGCGCTAGAGGTGCGAGCCCGAAGCCCAGCAGCGAGAGGCAGAGCGTCGCAGAAGCCAGGCCGCGAAGCCGATTCGATTTCGGTGTGTTGTCAGGCATAGTACCGCTGGCTGGTGCAATGCCGCTGCCACACAGTCGGCGGAAGGTCGCGCGGCTAATCGCTTGCTATCAACGACAGCGTCGGCCGCGGCCGTTCCGAACGTGGGTCCCCCGTCCGTCATTGGACGGCCGCGTCTACTGCTAGACTCCTCCACGAGATACCAGCGGAGCTTGGGGAGTAGCCACACGCCATAGAAAATGCTTTACCCGTCAGTATTGCTGTTTGTGCCTGGTTGGTCCGCTTGGTATCGGGATCGGGCAACCATTACGCAACGCAACCTCCGACAACTCACGACGCCATTGCATGAGGACACGGCCGCAAGGGCAGCACTGGCGCTGCACATCACGCAGCTCACCCTCACGCCGACGCAAACAGAAATGGGCCCCATCTCCCGCGTAGACGGAGCCCTCAACCTCACAGCGGATGATATAGTGCTGACGATGGCCAGGGACGGAATGGAACCGCCGCCACCAGCCTTTTCAGGGGTCTTTCGATCACTGTTCACGATTAGTCCCCCATAAAGCGCTTGTGAGACTCGTCCGGTCGCTCCGGGCGGGCCGTCGTCTGCTCTTCCAAAGGCGGCGCTTCGCTCTTCAGGCGGATTCCACCGTCGGCCTCCAACCCGGCATAATCAGGATATGCCGGACGTTAAACTCACAGCCATCGACACCAGCGCGCTCCCCTGGGAGGAGCGCCCCAACGAGAAGATAGGCCGCTCGCTATATCGCAAGAACCTGATCGTGGATCCGGATACGGGCATGGAGGTCCGCTTGGTCCGCTACCCGGCGGGCATCGTCAACCCGTTGCATACACATCCATGCGCGCACGGTATGTACGTCTTGGAGGGGACACTGGTGACCCACGATGGTCAATACGGGCCAGGGCATTTCGTCTGGTTCCCTGAGGGATCCCTAATGGAGCACGGCGCCACTGCGGGGCAGGATGTCACGGTTCTGTTTATCACCAACAAGCGCTTCGACATCCACTACCAATAGCGTGCCTGGTTTCATCCAACCGTCGCGGCCATGAGGCTGGCTGACGTCTTGGCTGTCGCGGAAGGCGTCTGCGACATCGGGAATGGACTATCAAATGGTTGAGCCCCAAAAAAGACCTGCGGGGGACCCGCGGGCGATAACTCCGGTCGGATCGTCGCCCAAGCCGGAAACCGGGTGCAGACCGTCTGACGGATCACTGGCGCGAAATCCGTGTCGCACAACCAACTTTAAGGAGTCCGAACGCCCAAGTTAGAGGGGGCCAACGGCACTCCGCAACCCGAAGTGACCCTCAGGCAACCA
>JAOAPT010000166.1 GCA_025463045.1 Candidatus Solibacter sp. | reverse complement strand
GGGGCGTCAGCGCGAGTCCGCTGGGAGTGGTGATGAAGAGCCGCGCCTAATCGGAGCCGCGACCGTGAGGGAGCGGTGGTCGCGTGACCACCGCTCCGTAACCCTCACGGCTCTGATTGGAGCGCGGCGCTTCGTTCGGCGGCAGCCCATTGTGGAGGGTCGCGGCTCCGATCGAGCATTACGCCACAGTCTGCACTGCATCCGCGGACTGCGGTGTCCGCACCTTCTTCTTGAAAAAGCGCAGCGCCCAGATGATTACGCCGGTGATCGCCTGGATGACGACGCTGAAGCTGGCGAGCGCGTAGAAGATCCGCGAGGGCCAGCCGTAAATGTCTCCCGTGTGGAGTGGGCGGACGTTATTGGCGAAGCGCGGTCCGGTGGCGACCTTACGCGTATTATCGACCCACAGAACGGCTCCCGAGTAACGATCGAGTTCGACGTGGCTACGCCCGCCGGGTGTGCCGTCTTCGGGATATTTGAAGGAGATGTTGTACGTCTGTTTAGGCGCCAGCGGGACCGTCATGAACGTCGGCGATGCGCCGGGGAGTTGCGCCTGCGCGATGGCGAGCGCCTGATCAGGCGTTAGGGATGGCGCGCCCCGTTGTGCGGGTGGTGTGGATTCCGGTTTCTCCTCGGGCTCTTCCTTCGCGGTGTCGCCGGTGAAGAGTTCGACCATGGGGTACATCTGATTGGGGAAGGACATCAGGAGTCCGGTGCCCACGATGACGAAGAGGAAGACCAGCGAATAAATCCCGGAAACATGGTGCAGGTCGAAATTGATGCGGCGCCAGGAGGCCGACGTCTCGACAGTGAGCATCTTCCGCTTCCACCACAGGATCACGCCGGTGATGAGCAGGAACATCAGGCAGGCGTTACCGTAGCCGACCCAGAGCTCGCCCTTCTTGCCGAGCAGCAGGTTGGTGTGGAATTGGTGCACGTAGAACATGAACGACGTGCGGAACGGACGCGAGCCGGTGACTTGCGCGGTATGCGGATCGACGTAGACGAGCGTGATTTGTTTGCCGACGGGGACCATGAGCTGCCACGCGAGATCGGGGTGCGGGTTCATGCCGACGTTGAGCACGGGACGCTTGAACTGCTGGCGCACGCGGTCGACGATTTCAGCGATCGGGCGGTTGCCGGCTTGCGGCGCCACCTTCATCATCGGATTCAGCGCGCGGTCGATTTCGTTTTCGAAGACCAGCATCGTGCCGGTGATGGCGAGCGCAGTGACGAGGAGCGCTGCAGCCAGGCCCACCCAGAGATGGAGTTTCAGGAACGCCGTACGGACAGACATTGAGTCCATGCTAGCCGCGGCCGGAAGGTTCGTCAAATCGAATCTTGATTATTGGATTTATCGGGCGTACCGATCAATTCGCGAGATCGACTTCCGTGCCGATTCCGGTGGCTTTGGCTTTGCGGTAAACGGCCACTGCCGCGGCGGCGTCCTGCAGCGCGGTGCCGGTGGAATCGTAAATCGTGATCTCGTCCGGATTGGTGCGGCCGCGCGCGGTGCCCACGATGAGCGCGCCGAGCTCTCCGCGAAAATCTTCGCGCTTGAGCAAGCCCTGCGCGAGTGCGTGGTGAAACTCGCCGACCTCGGCGCATTGATCGAGCAGGTCGCCATACACGGCGGCGAGCGGGAGCAGATGCGCGTCGAGTTCCTGCTTATCTGGACTGTCGGCGCCCACCGCCGCAATGAACATGCCGGGCGGGACGTCGGCGGGTCCGATCAGCGCCTTGCGTGCGGGAGTGCAAGTGACGCAAACGTCGCTCTGCCGAAGGGCGGCCGGCAGGTCGGTCGCCGGCTCGATCGCGACATTGAGTTCCGCGCTCATCGTGTCCGAGAAGGCGCGCGCTTCTTCGATCGTCCGCCCGAACGCGAAGGCCTTCCGAATCGGGAGCGAGTGGCAAATGCCGCGGAGTTGGATGCGGCCCTGATTGCCCAGGCCGCAAATCGTGACGACGCTCGAATCGCGGCGCGCCAGATAGCGGGCGGCGATTGCGGTGGCGGCGCCGGTTCGCTGAATCGTGATTTCCATCGAGTCCATGACCGCAAGCGGTAGGCCGTTGGCGGCGCTGGCGAGGATGACCATGCCCTGAATATTGGGCATCCCGTAGCGCTCGCGATTGTGAAAAAAGCCGCCGTTCGATTTGAGCGCGAAGTAGGGTTCTGGCGTCAGCAGGCCGCCGGCCTTGATGTGGAACTCGCCATCGGGCGCGTTGACGTGCATCAGCGCGGGCGGCATCGAGCATCCCTCTGCGTGGGCGCGAAAAGCCTGGCCCACGACAGACACGTATTCATCGAACTTTAAGAGGCCTGCGATCTGGCGGCGGCTGAGGATGAGCATGATGTGCCTCGTTTACTTGGCGACCGGCGCGTCGGGCGGGACGGCCGAGGAATTTGCGTTCAGGTAGCGCTCGAACCAGTACTGCTGCCACTTCAGACTTTCCACGAGATGCTTCGGTTCGCCGGCGCGCGTGAGTTCGTGATTCTCGCGCGGGAAGATGACGAACTCGCTGGGGACGTGGAAGTGTTGAAGCGCGCGGAACCATTGCTCGCCCTGTTCGAGCGGGACCCGCTGGTCGTCGTCGGAATGAAGAACGAGGGTGGGCGTCTTCACGCTGGCGGCGTAGCGCACGGGCGAGTACTTCCAGTAGAGATCGAAGTTCTGGTAAAGGTCGCCTCCGAAATCACGCTTGTGTCCGTAGGCGGCGTCGCGCGTGCCTTCGACGCTGGTGAAGTTCGAGATGCTGCGCAGTGTGACGGCGGCCTTGAAGCGCGTGGTATGGCCGACGATCCAGTTGGTCATGAAGCCGCCGTAGCTGCCGCCGGTCACGCCGAGGAGGTCGGGGTCGATCCACGGATTCTTTGCGAGCACGGCATCCATGCCGTTCATAATGTCCTGGTATGCCTTCCCGGCCCACTCGAGTTTGACGGCGCGCTGGAAGGCGGCGCCATAGCCCGACGATCCGCGCGGATTAGTGAAGAAAACGGCCCAGCCGCGCGCTGCATAGCCCTGAAATTCATGCGAGAAACCGACGCCGTACATGTTGGCGGGGCCGCCGTGAATGGTGAGCACGAGCGGGTATTTGCGACCGGCCTGCCAACCCGCGGGCTTCATCAGGAAGCCGTCGACTTCCAAGCCGTCCTCGCTCTTGTACGTCATTCGCTCGATGGGGGAGAGAGTGTGGGTAGAGACGAACGCGTCGTTGATATGCGTGAGTCGGCGTTCGTCCCCGCCGTCGAGCGATCTTGTGAAGAGCTCGGCGGGGTGGATCGCGTCGGTGGAGGTGAAGGCGATCCGTCGCGCGGCGAAATGGAAGGCCACGCTGGCGATTTCGCGCGGGCCGGAGGTGATGGGCTCGATTGCTCCGCTGCGCAGATCGAGAGCGAAGAGATGCTGCTCGCCCTTCCAGCCGGCCAGGAAGAGGAGGCCGCTGCCATCGGCGCGCCAGTCGAGGCTGGCGGCGACATGATCGAGTTTCGGTGAAGCCGGCCGCGATTTACCACCCGCAGCGGGCACCAGGAAGATGCCGGGAGTTTCGCCATCGTCGTTGGCGGCGAGGAAGGCGATAGTCGCGCCGTCGGGCGACCAGCGCGGAGAGCGCGTACCCTCGTGGCGGTCGGCGATGGCGAGAGGCGCGCCGCCCGCGGCGGGAACCACCCAGATGTCGTCAACTGGCCCGGGCTCCTGGTCGGTGCGTTCGCTCGCGAAGGCGATGCGTGTGCTGTCCGGAGACCACTGCGGATCGAGATCGTTGCGCTGATCGCCGCTTGTCAGTTGGCGAGATTCGAGCGTGCGCGCGTCGACCACGAAGATGTGGGTGCGCAGCGTGTCGAAGAAGCTGCGTGCGTTGAATTTGTAGAAAGAGGAGAAGTAGTGGCGCGTATCCGTGGGGCGATCGGCCGTGCCGGCGCGCGCGAGAATGGCCAGGCGCGATCCGTCGGGCGACCAGGTGAACGAAGTGACGCCGTTCGGCAGTCGCGTCAGACGACGAGGTTCGCCGCCATCGAGCGGGAGCAGATACACCTGCGGGCGCGGGTTGGTTTCGCCGGCGGCGGCACGCGTGGAGAGGAAGGCGAGACTGCGGCCATCGGGCGACCAGCGTGGAGCGGTGGAACTCTGCGCGGCTGTCATCTGACGCGGTACGGTCGCCGCATTGAGAGAGGCCGTCCAGATCTCGGAGGTCCGGCGGTTATCGTGGGCGTCCGCGCGAGTGACGGTGTAGGCCGCAAACTTGCCGTCGGGCGAGATCTGCGGATCGCCGACGGCGGCGAGCGCGAAGTAGTCGTCCGGCGTGATGAGGTGCGGATCGGCGGCAAAGCCGACCAAAGCCAAGGCGAGCGAGAAGAGGACTTTCATGCTGAGGAGTTTATCGTACAAGATCGGGAAATCGACTACAGGCAGGGGGTGTTATCGGCGAGACCGATGGAGGAACACCGGGCAGTGTTCCTCCAAATGGCTGGTGGATGCTAGCTGGGGATGACGGCTAGCTGGGGATGACGAGTTCCTGGCCGGCGCGGATGTGGTCCGCATCGGGCAGCTTGTCTCGGTTCGCTTCGAAGATCTTCATATACGCATTGGCCTTGCCGTAGAAGTTCTGTGCGATTGCCGACAGAGTATCGCCGGGTTTCACAGTATAGGTGCGCGTGGAGGCTGTCGGATTTGCCCCGGCAGGCTGGGCCATGGAGGCATTGATCGTGATATCGGCAGTGAGATCGCTATACGAGGGATCGATGCTCTTAATCTGATTCCAGATGTTGTTCTTGATCTGTTCGTTGGCAACTTCTGCACGAACGAAGAGTTTGTCGCCTTCCATGTTGACGTTTTGCAAATTGCCGCTGCTCTGGGCAAGGGCGATTGCGCTTTGGTACTTTTGTTTGAGTTGCTCGAAGGATTGCGCCATGCAAATCTGTGGGCAATCGGCGCGCCATTGTAAAGGCTCTTCCGTTGGCAGCAGCGCTTCCGATTGAAAAACGGCCGTCGTGGGCGTTGTTCAAGGTGCGCCGGTTTCCATTGGAACCGGATGCCATTGGAAGAGGTGCGGCTCCATCGGCGGATGTATCCCGACAGCCGTCTGCGCAAGTGGTTCCCTGCTGCGACAATCGTCCACGCCGCGTCGCTGCTGGGCGTGATGATCTGCGCGGTCGCCCGTTAATCAGGCCGTTTTTCCATTTCCCAATGGGAGATGCCAAAGAGTTCGCTGGCGTGCTCGGTGCGCTCGTACCCGTGGCGTTCGTAGAAATGAACGGCGCCTTCCCGGGCGTTGAGCACGATCCGGCGAGCCCCGCGCTCCCACGCGCGTTTTTCGAGTTCGGTGAGAATGTTGCTGCCCACTCCCTTGCCTTGAAAGCCATCTTCCACGGCCATGTACCTCACCTGCGCCTCGTCGGCGGAATTGAAGTGGAGGCGGCCGACGCCGACGAGTTGCTCGCCGCAGAAGGCCATAATGTGGCACGCGGTGTCTTCGTACTCGTCTCGCGCAGTTTCCCGCTGCTGGGTCCAAGGCTCACGCAGGATGCGCCAGCGGAGATCGTAGTACAGCCCGAAGTCCACGCCGGAGCGGGGCTCGCGAATCAGGAGTCTTGCCGGCCAGTCGCTCAAGGTTTGGTTCCCATCTTAGCAGCGGCTGCGGAGCCGCGGGTTGTTACACTGATTCAGTGCTTTTTCCGCAGCTTTTGTTGACCCTGCTGCTGCTTTTATTCTGCTGCTTCGCTCCCGGTTTTTTGTTCGTGCGCCGGCTGCCGTGGAGCGGGCTGGAGAAGTTGTGCGGGTCCGTCGCGCTCTCGCTGATCTTGCTGTGGCTGGCGGTGTGGGGCATCTACGTGATTGCCCCGTCCGCGCAGCCGGTTGCCTATTTCGGCATTGTGGCGCTGTGCGCGGCCGCGGCCCTTTTTGTATGGCGCGATGCCGTGGCGCTATTCCGCATACCGCGCGTACGGTCTGCGCTGGCGGGGTTCGGATTCCTGCTGGCGTGGACGCTTGCGATTCTCTGCATCATCCGCGTCTATTCGGGCGCGATCTGGAGCGGCGACTGGCTGGAGCACTTCCAGCGCACGCTCTACTTCCTGCATCATTTCCCGAAAGACACTCCGGTGTATGGCGATTACCTCCTGCCCGCCCGTCCGCCGATGATGAACGTGCTGGCGGCGTTCTTTCTCGGCGTGACGGCGGACCGCTTCGAGATCTTCCAATTGGTATTCGCGTTTTTCAATCTCCTGCTTTTTCTGCCGTGCTGCCTGGCGATTCCGGTCGTGGCGCGAGTGCGCAGGGTGCGTGTGTTGCCGCTCGTCGCGATCTTCGCGATGAATCCCGCGGTGATGCAGAACGCCACTTACACCTGGACAAAATCGCTGACCGCATTCTTCGTTATTTTCGCGGTGTGCCTCTATCTTGCAGGCTGGAGGAAACGCGACGGCCTGCGGATGAGCGGAGCGTTCGCGTGCCTCGCAGCGGGCTTGCTCGTGCACTATTCGGCCGGTCCGTATGTGGCGTTCTTCACGCTGCACTATCTACTCGTAGTGTGGCGGACCCGCCCTCACAAGTGGCGCGAGCTGGCGGGCGTAGCGGTAGTCAGCGGCGTACTGATCGCGACGTGGTTCGGATGGAGCGTCGCGGCCCTGGGAACGAAAGCTACGTTTGCCTCGAACACGTCGATCACCGCGAGCCAGCAGTACGAGGGTAATAATTTCCAGAAAATCGCCGGCAATCTGTTCGATTCTTTCGTCCCGGCAATCTTGCAGGACCCGGCGAAGGTCCACCTCTACGACCAGCCGTATACTCCGGCAATGCTGCGCGATCACGCGTTCACCATTTACCAGACCAACGTGATCTTCTCCATGGGCTTGATCGGCGGGCCGCTCGTGATCTGGTTCGTGATCTCCGCTTTCCGCAGCGGGAAACTGCGCGGTGCGGAGCGCACATTCTGGCTGTGGATGATTGGGTTCATCGTGGTCGTCGGGATCGCGGTGGTCGGCGAGCGCGACTACTTCGGCGTGGGCCACCTGACCCTGATTCCGATGGAGGTGCTCGGGCTCACCCTCCTCTCGACGCAGTTTTTCCGGCGGCGCTGGATTGCGTTTGCGATTCTCGCCGGGTGCGCCCTGGACTTCGCGTTCGTATTTTTTCATGCGCGCATTCAGAATCTGGAGAACACGGCGCAGCACCGTTATTTCGCCGGAATGAGCGTCAACGACGGACACTTCCTGATCGGGATGGCGGGGCCGGAGTCGATGGGCGGTGGGAGTTGGCGCAACTGGTTCGCCAAGCGGCAGCCGCAACTCTGCATGGAATGGCTGCAAGCCGAGGAACAGTACCGGCCCGGCGATCCCACGCTCGAGGCCGGCCGCGCCGACCTGCGCGAGGCGATGCGCGACAAACTCGCCGAGGATCAGAAGTATTTTCACGGATGGTATGCCGCGCACGGCGGGCAGGTCGGGTTCCTCGGCGATGCTTTCGGCCAGGGCACGCTACCTTCGGCCCTGCTGCTGGCGGCCGCAGCGTGGATATTGTGGACGTTGGCGAAGATGGCGCCCGCCGCTAATGTGCCCCAGGTCGCAGTGAAACCCAAGTCATCGCAAGCCCGACGCAAACGATGAAGGCGGCGCTGGCGATCGGCAGGTAACGCACCGCCTTGCTCCGCATCAGTCCCGCGCTATCCGGCACGAGGCTGCGCGCGTACAGCACCGCAAGGCCGATCCCGCTTAGAACGACCGCAAGTCCCAGACTGAACGCAACCAGCAGCGTGAGCCCGAACGCCACGCGTCCCAGTGAGACGGAAGTGAGCAGCAGGACGAGCGCGGAAGGGCAGGGAACCAAGCCGCCGCTGGCCCCGAGTGCGATCAGGCCGCCGACGCTCATCTCCTCCGGAATATGGGTGTGCACGCGCCCATCGCCGTGGTGGTGAATCAGTCCGTTTGATGGAAGGTGAATTCGTCCGATCGTTCGACGGTAGAGCAGCGTGGAGCCGACCCACACAATAGTAAGTCCGGAGATCGCGCCCAGGATCGGTGTGATGGTTTCCGGCAGCACGAAGCGCGAAAGGTAGAGCGTGATCAAGCCGAGCGCGAACACGCTGATAGTATGCGTGAAGGTCACCATTAGTCCGAGGAAGATGGCGTGGCGCGCGGTCCCGCGCGAGCCGACCAGGTAAGCCGCGACCAGCGTTTTACCGTGGCCAGGCGAGAGTGCGTGCACCGCGCCGAACGCAAATGCCGCCATCATGCCGAGCAGCATCACGCTCCAGCCGATGTCGCCCTGCCGCAGAAGACTGGAGAGATAATCGCCCTGAGCTACCATTACAATGGTCATTACGATTATATGAGAACGGTGATCACGGCTCAGGATGTGCCGGCGGGCGGGGAGTTGCGCGTTCCAGTGGGAACGATTGTGACCTCGTCGGCGCGTGAAGTCGCGGCAAACCGGGGAGTGCGAATCGTCGAGGTAGCGGAAGATCAGTTGACCGCGCTGGCGCCCCCGGACCGGACGATTGCCATCGGCAGCGACCACGGCGGCTACCGGTTGAAGGAATCGCTTAAGCCCTTGCTCGAGAGCTTAGGCTTGCAGGTCCGCGACGTGGGAGTGATGGAAGAAAAGCCCGCGGACTACCCGGATATCGCGCACGCGGTGGCGAAACTCGTGGCCGGCGGAACCGCGGAGCGCGGCGTGATTATCGACGGGGCGGGGATCGGTTCCTGCATGACGGCGAACAAGGTTCCGGGCATTCGCGCGGCCCTGTGTTATGATAAAGCTTCCGCGAAAAATGGCCGTGAACACAATGATTCAAATGTACTTACGCTCGGCGCGCGGCTGCTGACACAGACCCAGGCGGAAGACGTTTTGCGCACCTGGCTGGAGACTCCATTCGCCGGCGGAAGGCACCAGGCGCGCGTCCAGAAAATCATGGACGTGGAACAGCAGTATTCAAAAAAGGCATCGTCGTGACACCTACTGAACTCGATCGACTCGTGGCACAAATCGGTGAGGAGATCCTCGCTCGCGTGGGTCCGTCTGCCGCCGCGCCGAAGACGGGCGAGGGGTTGAATCTGCCGGCCGAAGTTTGCCCCGGCTGCGTGCAGCGCTGCGTGCAAACTTGCGCGCGAAATGCGAAGGAGATCATCGCGGCGGGAGCGTCGCGCGTATCGGCAAGCGAGAAACTGACGAGGATCGACCCGACGATCGCGGCGTTAATCGATCACACAATTTTGAAGGCCGATGCCACGCGCGAGGACATCGTGAAGGTGTGCCGCGAAGCGCGCCAGTATTCGTTCGCCAGCGTCTGCGTGAATCCGTACTGGGTGCCGCTGGTCCGCAGCGAACTGGCCGGGACGCCGGTGAAAGTGTGCACGGTGGTAGGCTTTCCGCTGGGTGCGACAAGCACAGATGCGAAGGTCTGCGAAACGGTCGGCGCGATCCGCGCGGGTGCGCAAGAGATCGATATGGTGATCAACGTAGGCGCCTTGCGCTCCGGGGACACTGCGGCGGTGCTCAGCGATATTCAGGCCGTAGTCAAGGCCGCGCATGCCGGCGGCGCCATCGTGAAAGTGATTCTGGAAACCGCGCTGCTTAACGACGAGCAGAAGACGCTGGCGAGCCGGTTATCCAAGCAGGCCGGTGCGGATTTCGTCAAGACGTCGACGGGCTTCTCCACGTCCGGCGCGACGGCGCATGACATCGCGCTGATGCGCGCGGCAGTCGGTCCGCTGCTCGGTGTGAAGGCGTCGGGTGGTATCCGCACGCTCGACGACGTAAAAACCATGACGGCGGCGGGCGCAACGCGCATCGGCGCCAGCGCAAGCGTAAAAATCGTCGAGGCCACCGCTGCCTGACCGGTTGCCCATAGAGAAGTCCATGCAAGCCACGCGAAAAGCTTCGGTCCGCTTCAAGGAACGCAGCGAACTCCTCGACTTTCTGCTCGAGGTCTCGGCTGCGATCACCCAGACGCTCGACCTGGACCAGTTGCTCGCGAACGTGGCGGAGATCGTGCAAAAAGTGCTGCCGTACGACCTCTTCGCCATTCTCCTGTACAGTGAGCGAAGGCGCGATCTGCGCATCCGCTATGCGGTAGGCCATCGCGACGACGTGGTACGCAATCTGTCGATCGCTGAAGGCGAGGGCATCACCGGCACGGCGGCGGCGCGGCGTGAGCCGGTGCTGGTCAGCGACGTGCGCAACGATCCGCGCTATCTGAACACGGTTGATGCGGTGCGGACCGAACTGGCTGTGCCGATGACGGCCCGAGGCAAACTCGTCGGCGTGATCGATCTGCAGTCCACCCGGGTGGACGCCTACACCGAATACGACCGGGCCCTGATGCGGCTGATCGCGGCGCGCGTCAGCATCGCAATCGACAATGCGCGGCTGTACCGGCGAGTCGACCGGCAGAATCGGACGCTCAAAACGCTGGCCAATATTTCGCGCGAGTTTTCTTCGATTCTGGATCTTAGCGAGCTGCTGAGCAAGATCGCGAGCACGATGCACGATCTGATTAGCTACGATGCGTTCAGCATTCTCTCGGTGGATCACGAGGCGAAGGCGCTCAAGCACCTGTTCAGCATCCGCTACGACAAGCGCGTCAACATCGACAACGTGCCGCTCGGTAAGGGCCTCACGGGCGCGGCTGCCGAATCGCGCGAAGTGGTGCGCGTACACGATACGGCGAAGGATCCCCGCTACATCGCTTCGCACGCGGATATCCGCAGCGAAGTTGCGGTGCCGCTGATCGTTCAGGATCGAGTCGTCGGCGTGATGGATTTGGAGAGCGATCGCGTCGGCTTCTTCAACGACGACCAGGTGCGCACGCTGGCGTTGTTGGCGCCCCAGGTGGCGAGTTCCGTGGAGAACGCGCGGCTGTACGCCGAACTCGCGCAGCGCGAGCGCAACATGGAACAGGACCTGGAGGCGGCACGCGAATTGCAGCGCATCCTGCTGCCCGACGCCGCCCCGGAGATCGCCGGATTGGAAGCGGCCGTGCGGCTGCGGCCGGCGCGCGAAATCTCGGGCGATATTTACGACATCTTCGAGCAACGCGGCGGGCAGACCGTGATCGCGATGGGCGACGTCAGCGGCAAGGGTGCCGCGGCGGCGCTCTACGGCGGATTGATGAGTGGCTTGCTGCGCACGCTGGCTCCGCGCCGTCCGCGTCCGGCGGAGTTGATGAAAGCGCTAAATGACGCGCTCGTCGAACGCAAGGTGGAGGCTCGGTACGTCACCCTCGGCGTCCTGCTGTGGGACTCGGCGACGCGGCGGATTGTGATGGCCAATGCGGGCGCACTGCCCCCGATGATTTGCCGCGGCGCGGATATCCTGAAGATTCGCGTCGAGGGCGTGCCGCTGGGGCTGCTGGAATCGCGCGAGTACGAGGAAGTCACGTTCCAGGCGGAGCCCGGCGACACGATCGTGCTCTACTCCGACGGAATCACCGACCACGTCAACGCGGCAGGCACGGAATTCGGCCGCGGACGCCTTGCCCAGGTCGTGCGGAATCACTGCGGCGGTACTCCGGATGGCTTGATCGGCAAGATTTTCGCGGAGATGGACAAGTTCTCGAAAGTCGCGTTCGACGATCAGACGCTATTCGTGATGAAGGTGCTGTAGACCTACTCAGGCTTCCTGTAGCTTTCCAACATCGCGCTCGAAATTTCGGAACTGGTGGGCCAGTGGCCGCGCTTTTGGCCTGCGTGGGTCTGGTAGTCGTTCAGCCGCTCGGGATCGGGCTGCACAATCCGGCCGCCCATCAGGAACACCAGCCCGGCTTTCTCCGTCGGCATTCGCATCACGAAAGCCTCCGCTTCATCGAGAACGTTCCTGACGCGTGTCATCGTCGCAGCGGGATCGATGGGCGGGTCGCACGCGACGCGCCGGAAGTCGGCTTCGGTGTAGCGGGCCATCCGCCGGATCTCGTGAATGATCCCTTCGGGGGTGAAACCGAGCGCCTTACCTGCCGCCGCCCACACCACCGCGCCGAGCGGCAGGATCAGTTCGTGAATCGTGATCAGGTCCACGACGTCGCGCGGTTCGCGCCGACCGTAGGCCGCGGAGACTTTGTTTGTGGCCAGGTCGACCGGGTGCAGTACATACCCGAAGGCCTCGTCGCGAACTGTCGGGAAGAACCGAAAATCGCTGTCCGCCACCCATTCGAGTTTGGTTGCATCGCCGTTCCGGTCGACCACCGCCGCGTAGATGGCTGGATCGCGTCTGGTCCACCGCAGACTGTACCCGCTTTCGCCGAGCAGCGCACCATCCTGTTCCGCAGAGGCGGCTACACGCTCCTCTCGATCATGGAAGAAGTCGATATCCGCGGAAAAACGCGGCATTTCCCGATTCAGCGGCGTGCTTCCGCCAACATAGCTTTCCGGGTCGCGGTTCGCTGCCAGCAGTCGCAGCACCTCGGTCTGAATCTTAGACAGCGGCACGGCATGCCTGCTCGATTTGCTCTGCCAATCGCCGCGCCCGCAAATCCCCTTCAACTCGAAGACTGTATGTGATCGCCAGCGCATCGGCCGGCGTGGGATCGGGAACGGGTTTGCTGCTCCACAACGCCGATGCGCCGAATTCCTCGAACGCCTGGCGATAGAGACTTACGAAATCCTGCATTTTATTTCAGCGGATAGCCGCGAATCAATTTGAACGTCCTCGTCCACCGCGTCTTCGTGAAGAAGTGCGTCACCAC
>JAOAPT010000011.1 GCA_025463045.1 Candidatus Solibacter sp. | reverse complement strand
ACTTTTTCGCCGGCGCGGACATCGTGCCGCGAGGTGGTGACGCTATCGATGGCGAGCTGCTTCTTCTGATCGAAGGATTCGAGGTTGAGCGCAACGCGCTTGAGCTTAAGGGTGTCGAAGCCGCCCTGCATCACATAGGCGACGGGCACGGCGGCGGAGAGGGAGACCTGCATGGCGCTTCCGTTATCGGCGGAGTACATATTATTGATGCGCAGGAGCGACGGCGCGTTTTGAAATTCGATCTCGCCGGTGACGCGAATGCTGCTGGCGCCGACGGTGCGTTCGGTGGCGTCGATCGCGCTGAAGACGGCCATCTGCAGGAGCAGCGGCGAGAGCATCGTATCGTTGACCATCTGCATTTTGTACGAATCGACGGCCTTACCGGCGCGCGAGAGGGTGACGGAGACGGGCACCATCGCGGGGCGCGTGCCGAGCTCGCCTGCAACGGCGGTGTTGCGGTCCTGGAAGATGGTACCCATCCATTCCTTCGCGCTCGAAATCTTGAAGGAAGTGTTGGTGTTGGCGAGCAGGGTGAGCACCTCGGCACGCGCGAAGGGCAGCGCGGTGGAGCCGATATCGAGGAAGCGATGTCCGAAGGCGTAGATGCGATTACCGTCGATATGGGTGACGGTGCCATCGGCGCCGACCGAAAGATCGCCGGCCATGAGTTGGACGCTGATCATCGAGCCGGGCTTGAGGTCGGCCGGATTGCCCATTGCGGGCTCGAGCCTGGCTCCACTGGTGACGCCCTGGCGCGGTTCGAGTCCGAGCGCGCGGAGTTGGGGAGCGAAGGCGTCGAGCGTGGCGCGGCTAAAGCCGCCGAAAGACAGGGGCGTCGCGATATCCATCATGCGCGCCTCCCCGGACATGGCGGGTTCGGGACGCGGGATGCGGCGCGTGAGATCGCGCTCGCCGAGTGCAATCGCGGGGCGTTGTCCGGCGGGCGGAGGCGCGGGGGACAGGGTGGGGCTCGGAGCGGTGGAGGTGCGCACCATGGCCTCGATGGGGCGGATGCCGGCGATCGGATCCTTCGCGAAGGGGAAGGCCATGGCGACGGCTCCGACGAGTTTGCCATCGATGTAGACGGGGCTGCCGCTCATGCCCTGCATCACACCGGTGTGCTCCAGCGGGCCTCCGGAGAGGCGGGCGAGGATGAGCGATTCCTTGGGACCGATGTTCTCCAACACACCGAGAATTTCGACCTGGAATTCCTCGATTTTGTTCCCGTTAAAGACGGTCCGGCCGATGCCATGCATGCCGGGTTTGACGTCCTTGAGCGGAAAGAGGGCTGTCTGGGCGGATAAAGCAGCGGCCAGGAAGGCCGCCAGAACAACGAGGCGGTGCACCTCTTCATTGTATACGAGGGCGAAAATCCCAGCTTTCCGTAAAGAAAAGTCCTGTTCCGCAGGACCAGTATTATTGTCTTAACTAGCGTGAACCGTAATTACGAGCCCGCGCAACCCTATAATGTGCGTATCGGTGCAACCTCTTACAGACGAGGAACTAGTCGCGAAGTATCGTTCGGAATCCGGCTCGCCCCAGGGCGAGCGCTGGCTGAACGAACTGTTCCAACGACATCATGGGCGCGTGGCTCTCTGGTGTCTGCGGATCACGGGCAACCGCGAGGAAGCGGCGGACCTGGCGCAGGGCGTGTTCTTGAAGGCCTTCCGGTACCTGCATTCCTACCGGGGCGATTCGAAGTTTTCCACGTGGCTCTATTCGATCACGCGGAATCATTGCTTCAACGAAATCAAGGCGCGCGCGTCGGAACCGGAAGATTTTGGGGAACCGGGGCTCGCGGAGTTTGTGGATCGGGCTCCGGGGGCGGACGTCCGGTTGGAACGCGAGAGCGAGGCGCGGATGGTTCGGGAGATGGTGCAGAACTCGCTGACCGAAATCGAAGGCCAGGTGTTCACGCTGCATTATGCGGAGGATCTTCCGCTGGAAGCGATCACGCGGCTGCTCCGGCTGGAGAACGCGAGCGGGGCCAAGGCATACATCGTGAGCGCGAAGCGGAAGTTGGCGCGTGCGGCAGAGCGGTGGAAAGCAACCGGCGCGAGGAGACGGCATGAGTGATCGTTTCCAATCCGCGTTGGGCCGCACCGCCGAGTGTCCCGACCTGGAGGCTCTCGCGGGGGAGCCGCGCACACCGGAGATCGAGCGGCACATAGCAGCGTGCGGGTATTGCCGGGCGGAGCTCGCGCTGCTGCATGAATTCGAAAGCGCCGAGCCGGGGCCTGAAGAGCTGGCGTCGGTGCAATGGATCGAGAGCGAGCTGCGGCGACGCTCGGCGGCGGACGGTCCGTCGCCGACGCTTTGGGAACGACTCTCGGGTTGGGTTTCCCCTGGCGGGCAGCGGGCGTGGGTGATGGTGGCGGCATCCCTGATGGTGTTGGTCGCGGCGGGATTGATCTTCCGGCCGAACGGCCCGGTCGGCGTTCCTTCGGCGCCGCATGGCACGGTCTGGCGATCGGGCAAATTTGCCGCGGTCGGGCCGGTGGGAGAAATAGCCGCGAGTCCGAATGAGTTTCGCTGGGAAGGTGTGACCGGCGCGGCAGGATATCGGGTGCAACTGATGGAAGTGGACCGCACGGTGATCTGGACCGGCGAATCTACGGGGACGAGTATCACGATTCCGGATACGGTTCGCGGGCAACTCAAGCCCGGACGTAGTTTCCAATGGCAAGCGGTAGCGCAAAATGCGGCGGGCGAGCAGTTGGCGGCTACGGATTTACAAAGTTTTCACATTCCCGTGACCCGGCCTTAGAGCGCGCCCGGCAAAATGTAACAAGCTTTCCCCACGAGGATTTAATGCGCTTCGATCAATACTTTCTACTCGCTTCCGCCGGTTGTCTCGCGGTGTCGGCCCAGACGCTGACCACCATGCGCGTTTCCAGTGAGATCGTTCCAGCCGGCGGTATGGCGCAGGTGAAGCTGCTGATGACGTCTCCGAAGCCGATCATCACAGGCCTGACGTCGTTCGACTGCTCGGACGTCTCATTCGACTCTATCGACGGCATTAACTTGTTCAGCCCCACGGGCGATGTGGCGGGCGCAGCGGTGATCGACGGAAAACGGTTCGGTTTGAGCTTCGTTTCGCCGAATGGCACGTTCGGCGCGAACGTCGATTACCCGATCATGACTATGGCCCTCCGGCTGAGTTCAAGCACTTTTGCGGGTCAGGTGATGCCGGTGAGTCTGGATCCGTCGGCCTCGATTTGGCAGACCCTCTCGGGTCCGGCTCAGTTCGAATACAAGCAGGGCACGATCACGGTAGGCGGAAGCGTCAACATCAGCGATGTGGTGCCCGGAGGCGGTGTACTTCCCGCGGGCGCGACGTTCAGTATTCTCGGAAAGGGCTTTACGGCGAAGACGTCGATTGCGCTGCGCGGCATCGCCACAACGTCGGTACAGTACGTGAGCCCTACGGAGATTCGCGTGACGGCCAAGAACGGCGGACGGCTGGACGGCGTGCTGATCCAGGCGAAGAATCCGGACAACTCGCAGGATACTTACTATTCGTACATGCGCGGCATACGGGATGGGGCAAGTACGCGCGCGCTGCTGGCGCGCACGGTGCCGATTCTCCCGATGAATCCGGTGGTCGACGCGATCGTGCCGTCAACGATTTCACCTCTGGTGAATCCGAATTACTTTACGGCACTCGCGCTGGAGAATGCGGGACAGTTTGCGGCAGATGTGACGATTCAGGCGATCTCGGGAACCGGCGATGTGCTGGGAAGCGCGGTGGTGAGCCTGGCACCGCGGCACCGAATTGAACGCGAGTACTCGGAATTGTTCGGCGCGGTGCTGCCGACCGGCGCTTACGTGCACGTGGTGTCGAGCCAGCCGGTGCAGATGATGGGACTCTTGGGCGACGATAAGCAGGGCGCAGTGATTCCGGTGTGGCCTGCGGTGATCAGCGCGCCGGCGTCCGTCGCCATCGGTAAATAACGATGAGGAGTGCCGCTGCCAGGAGCGCGGGCGCGGCAAACCATCCCCACGAATAGACCGGCGGAATCGCGGTCTGACCATCCCCGTTCAACAGAAAGGCTGCCCAATACCTGGGCAGTGCGAACTCCCCCCCGGCGTGAAGGAATTCGAGCTTCGCGCCGCGCAACGCTTCGGCCTTGGTTTCTCCCCGCGAGAGGCGTTGGTAGAAGAGGCGCATGAAATCGGCGGTGGGTCCATCGGCGACACGCCAGAGCGTGGTCACGGTGGAATGCGCGCCGGCGCCGAGGAAGGCGCGGCTGAAGCTCTGCACACCCTCGCCGCGCGCGATCTTTCCACCTTCGGTCTCGCAGGCGGAGAGCGTTACCAGATCGACTCCGGCGAGCGGGAGCGACTGCACTTCGCCGCGGAAGAGATACTCCGAACCGCGCTTGCCGGGTTCGGGAGTAAAGAGGATGCGGGAGCGGCTGGGGTCGGTCGCGTCGGCCACGGCGTGTGTACTGAGGTGCAGGAGCGGGGCGCGGCTTTCGAGAAGATGACGCTTCAGGTCGTCGCTTCCGATGTGTAGCTGCGATGCGCCGGGAAGGGCGCGGGCAATGGAATGGAGCTCGCGCGCGGATTCGGGAAGTGGACTCCATCGTTCGTATGGCGGTTGGGCGGCGGCGGCATTGACCGCGGGATCGCCGAAGCCGATCAGTTGGCGCTGCCACGGGAAGGCCGCGGCACGTGCGGCGTGGCGGCGCAGCAGTAGCGCGGCGGAGGGAAGGTAGCTCACCGCGGCTTGTTCGATCAGCAGCGGTGAGCCCGGTCCGTCGGCAAGCAGTTCGAAGGGGACGGTGTACAGGACGCCGTCGGGAACGATCAGGGCGTGAGTCAGGGCGTGAGTCAGGTCGCGATTGCGCGGGATGCCGGCGAGCAGGAGCTTGCCCGCGCGTTCGGCGGGGCCGCGCCAGTCGGCATGGGCGCCCAGTGCGCGCATCTCGGAGACGGCATCCTCGGGTAGCGCGCGAGTGACGACACCGGTGGCGTCGCGGGTGGCCCAGAGGGCGGCGACCTGGCCATCGCCCGTCCAGTATTCGATCAACATCGATCCGCGCAACAGGCGCGATTGCACGCCGCTCAAGGTCAACGGTTCGGAGACCGTGTGCAGGATGTCTTGCAAATTGCGCGAGCGTGCCTGCTCGATGATGGCGAAGAGTTGTGCGGTGTCGCGCGCGGGATCGCGGAGGAGGAGCGCGATCAGGGCGTCGTAGACGGCGCGCTTATCGGCGAGGAATTCGGCTTTCAGCGACGCATTGCCGAGACTGGAGCGGAGCGACTCGATCACGCCCACGGCATCGCGGAAGGTGGCGAGTGCGCGTCGATCGTCGCCGGCCTGGCGATGCAGGCGGCCCTGGCCATAGAGCGCGGTCCACTCTTCTTCGCGGGCGCCGATTGCGCGGGCGGCGGCGAGCGCGTCGTCGAAATCGCGCGCCGCATCGCTCCAGCGCTGCATGCGGTAGAAGGCCTCGCCGCGGAAGAGATGCGCGAGGACCATTTCGCGGCGGTTGGAGGTGGCATCGGCGAGTTTCAGCGCCTGCGTGAA
>JAOAPT010000159.1 GCA_025463045.1 Candidatus Solibacter sp. | reverse complement strand
CGACTTTGGGGAAGGTCTCGGGCCGCAGGTGGATGGCCTCGGCGTAGACGGTCTCGGGGCGGCCCATGTACCAGAGCGACCAGAGCGCGTTGTAGCAGCCGAAATCGACGAGCGCACCGGCGCCGTTTTTCACGGGATCGGTGAGCCATTCGAAGAAGTGCCTTCCGGTGCCGGTGGAGCCGGGTCCACCGTGGCCGACAATGCCGTGCATGCGCCAGGGCTTGCCGATCGTTCCCTTCTCCACCTCGGCGTGCGCGATCTGGTTGGCGGGCCACCAGGCCATCTGGTAGTTGCACATCACCTTGACGTTGTACTTCTTTGCGAGCTCCGACATGGCGAGCGCGTCTTTGTAGGTGGAGGCGAGCGGCTTCTCGTAGATCACGTGGATATGGCGCGGCGCGCATTCCTTGAGGATCTCGAGATGGCGATTGTTCTCGACGAAGGCCCAGACGAAGTCCGGTTTGGTCTCGTCGAGCATCTTCTTGTAGTCGTCGAAGAAGGGGACGTCTTTGGCGCCCTGCTTCTCCTTGGCGAGAGCGACAAGGTCGCCCAGGGTCTCGGCGATGCCAACGAGTTTGACCTGATCGCTGCGGGTCATGCGGGGGACATAGCCGCCTTCATGCGAGTGGATCAGACCGATCACCGCGATTTTGTACGGCTGCGCGAGCGCCGGCAACGCGGCCAGCGAGAGTGCGGCCAGGAGCCGCCACGAGTTCAACATGGACTCATGCTAGCAAGCTTGGCGGAGCGATTATTTGGTGCCGATCACGGCGTATTGTCCGCCGCCCGGGAGCCAGCCCAGCATGCGTTCCACAGCGCCGATTTTCTTGTAGATCGGCTCGGGGAAGAAGAGATAGAAGTTGGTGTCGACGGAGGTCATTCCGACCCGCCGCATCAGGCCGCGAGTCTTCGGCGCGGTCAGCAGAACCGCATTGGCGTCGACGGGCGTGCGGCTGACGATCAGGCGCGTCGCGGGGTTCCAGGGATTGTGCTCGAAGATGACGAAGATGGCGCCCTTGCGCATCAGGCGGAAGGCATCGGCGGTGAGCTTGGTCTGCGAATCGTCGTCCATGTGGTGATAGACGCAGGCGGCGGTGACGACGTCGAAGCTGTTGCTCTCGAACGGCAGCTCCGCGATCCCGGGCTGCCAGACGACGTTGAGATCGCCCGTTTCGGCGAGCATCTCGCGCGAAGGATCGCAGCCGTGAGCCTCGCCGACGCTATCCTTGCCGAAGCGCAGAAGCTCGCCTTTGCCACAGCCGATGTCGAGCCAGCGCAGCTTCTTGATATCACCGAAGCGGGCGGTGAGGAGCTTGCTCAGCAGATCCCACTTGCGCCAGTGAAAGAAGGCGCCATCGTGCGCGAAGCGATCGCGGATCGGGTCCTTCAAGAGGTCGTTGTAATCACGGGCGTAGTTATCGAATTCTGCGCTCATAGCTGGCTGGTTTCCGCGGATTTTGCGTGTCCGCCGTAGACGACGTTGTTGACCACGAAGAGCGGCCGGCGCTTCGCCTCGAGATACATGCGGCCGAGGTATTCTCCGATGAGTCCGATGAAGAGGAATTGAACGGAGAAAAAGATCAGCATCAGGGCGATCATGCTGGTCCAACCGCGGACGGTGTTGGTGGCGAAATAGGAGTATACCGAATACGCGAGCAAGAGGATCGATACGCCGGAAAGCAGCATGCCGGCGTAGAATGCGAGGCGCAGCGGCTTCACCGAGAAGCTGGTGATCGCATCGAGTGCGAAGGCGAGCATCTTTCGCAGCGGGTATTTAGTTTCGCCCGCGGCGCGGGCCTGTCGATCGTAGAGAAAGGGCGTCTGGCGAAAGCCGGCCCACGACACCATGCCGCGGATGAAACGATGATTTTCGGGCATCGCGTTGAGGATCTCAAGGACGCGGCGCGTGATCAGGCGGAAATCGCCGGTGTCCTTGGGAATTTCGCGATCGGCGAAGGCATTCAGCATGCGGTAGAAGAGGAACGCCGTGGCTTTCTTGAAACTGGATTCTCCGGCGCGGGTGCGGCGCATGCCGTAGACGACATCGTAGCCATCGTCCACGACTTTCATCATCGGTTCGAGCAGCTCGGGCGGGTCCTGCAGGTCGGAATCGATAATCAGGATGCGTTCGCCGCGGCAGTAATGAAGTCCCGCGGTGAGCGCGAGCTGATGGCCGTGATTGCGCGAGAGGGACACGCACACGAGGTGCGGATCGCGAGCGGCGAGAGCGGACATGATGGCCCACGTCTCGTCGGAGGATCCGTCATCGACGAGGACGATTTCGTAGTCGGGCACAACGCGGCGGCAGACCTCCGACACGCGCGCGTGAAACTGCGGGAGGACGCTGGCCTCGTTGTAGCAAGGGGAGACGACGGTCACCCGAACACTGCCTGGGGCCTTCGGGGGATTCACGGTTAGGGAATACGGCGCGGAAAGACCTGTGCCTTGGGTATCGATGAAGGTCATGGCTGATCCCGGCGGTCCGGGCGATTCGTCAACCGCCAGGAAATCTGCGGGAACTTCACCGTCAGAATATCACAGGTAGTGGAATTAACGGGGTGTTGGCGCGGTCCAGACGCGGTCCTTTCGTACTTGAAATTGGTAATCGCCCATCACGCTGACGGTCTTAAAGTTGTCCTGGATGAAGGCGGCGAGAGGCAGCGATCGTTCATCGATCACACCTTTGTCCCAGAATAAGAGGCCGGACGGATGGTAGACCACACAGGCGTTCGGATGGCGTGCGAATTCATTCACAATGGGGCGCTGTTGATCGGGCGTGAGCAGGAGAGTCCACGCGTCGGCATTCAAGGGTCCGGGCGGCGCCTTCGCGGGGCCGGGCATCGGCAGGCCGGTCCAGAAGTAGAAGCTGGGAAGGCCGGGATAGCCCGCGAAAGTATCGCAATTCCGTTTCAGTTCGCGGGTGAGCCACTGAAAGGTTTCGGCCTCCGCCTGATCGACGTGAATGCGCGAGGCGCCCGGCAGATTCAGCGGTACCTGCGCGGCGTAGACCTTGCGGGCGCGCCATGTCTGCGCGGGATAAGCGAGCAAGGCGCAGGCGACGGCGGCGGCTGCGAGCGCCTTCGCGAAGCCGCTCTCGCGAAAACGGGGCGCCAACGCGCGCAGTCCATCGGCGAGGAGAATGCCGGCGGCGACGATCAGCAGGACGCAGGTGAACGGCCCCTGACTGCCGGCGATCGGGTAGGCGTAGAGCGTCTGCAGGGTGACGACACTCGCGAGCAGGGTTCGCGCGTACGCCATGCGGGGGCGGTCGTCCTGCGAGCGCAGCATCAGCATCCAGCAGAAGGGCGTCATCATGCCGACGAGTTGGAACGTGCCAAGCGCGCCGAGCAGAAGTCCGAGTGCGCCAACGATTGCGCCAACGATTGCGGCGACGGGAAAGATATTGCGCTCGCGGTTGCGGGCAGCGAAGATCGCGGCGGCGAGTCCGGCGAGCGCCCAGACGATCCATAGAGGACTAAGGCCAAGCGACAGGTACCAGTTCGCCTGCTTGACGCTCAATTGAACGTGCTGCAGGACGAGCGAACTCAGGATGACTGGGGGCGTGGCGCCGTGGAGCAGTAAGACGCCGAGCACCAACGCGGCGGTGCAGACGAAGGCGGCGACGGCGAGCGCGCACTCGCGGAAGGAAATCAGCGGCTCGGAATTCCCGGCGACGGCGAAGATGGCGGCGGCTCCGGCGGCGGCGGCGACGGCGTACGCGATCTCGGTGGGATCGTCGAAATGCGTGCGCATGAGGAGAAACGGGAGTGCAATGGCGCCGGCCGCCGTGAGATAGCGTGCGATGGTGACGAGAGGGTGGCGCGGCAAGTGGCAGACGATCGCGATGGTGACGGCGGCGATGGCGAAGATGCCGATGTTGATCTTCACGAGCAGGAGCGCCGCGGGGAGCACGCCGGCGGACAGGATCGCGAGGGGACGCAGGCGATCGGAGGGGAGCGCGAGTCCGCTGGCCGCGAGCGCGATGACCAGCAGAATGCAGAGTTCCTGCGGATGGCCGGGTTCGTTAACGAAGAACGCGAGCATGCGGAAGGCGAGCACGTGCGTGACGAGCGCGACAGCGAGCGAACGTCCGACGCGCCAGACGATCCAGGCGCAGGCGATCGCGCAGATCGTCCAGACGACGAGCGAGGTCAGGCGCGTAACGTCGTGGGTGACGGGCGTGAAGGTCAGGGTGCGAACGAACCAGTTGAAGTAGTAGTAGACGGGACCGTAGCCGGTGTGGATGTTCTCGTAGAGCGTGCCACCCGTCAGCAACTGGCGGACGCACATCATCAGCGTGCCTTCGTCATCCCATTCGGCGAACCCCGTGAAGATCTTGTAATACCCGAGAATGGCGGACGAGGACGCGAGAAAAAAGAACCCGAGCGAAAACCAGAGGGAACGCCTGCCGGATGGATGCATGCTTAGGCATTCACCCACAGAAGCCGCGTCAGGGCGGCGCGCACCCACCGTAAGTTCACCATGAAATCATGCTACCAAGGGCGAACGATGCAAAGTTATGGCGTGGCGCTGCGAGCCTTCGCCTGCTCGACGAATTCCGTTCGGGCAGTCCCGAGAAGAACGTCCCAAACCAGACCCGTAACGAAGAAGTAATTGTGACGGTGGGTCCCGTGATGGATCATGTGCATTTGCTGCAGGCGGCCGAGTGCACCTGAAAGCTGCGGCGCCTTGTGAAAGAGAATGTGCAGACGGTGGTCCGCCACCATGGAGGCATACATGGCGATCGCAAAAGGCACGCAGTGATCCCAACCTCGCAGCCAGCCAAACCCCGCTACGAACAGGAGACCTATGGGTGCGATGGCAAACAGGGGAAAGCTGATGAAGAGCTCTCTGGGATCCTCGGCGTGCTGCCACGCACCGGCGCCGTGAGAATCGTAGACGCGATGGTGCTCGCGTTCCCCGTGCGCGTAGGGCGTCTTCTTCCCCTGGCGCATTTCGAGATGCCACCAGCGATGTCCCAAATTGTGTGCGAGGGACCAGACGCCCCAGCCGCAGAGAAGATCTGTAAAGGTCGCTAGCAAACTCACATTCCCTCCGATTCCGCGGGCATGAACATGATCAACGTGTGGAGTCGCCGGAGCTACGGAATTCTCGATTGTACTAAACGGCCTCGTAGAGGTGAATACTATCCCGGGTTAACTTTGTGACTACGGTTTGGAGGAAGATCCGCAGCCCGCCGGCACTGTGATCAGAGCGAGAGCGTCGACCGCGCCCCTTTCATTGCTATTACCCCAGCCGAGCGCGATGGTCTCCTGCCCTGATGCGTTCAGGGTGACGGGACCTTCGTTGCCGCCGGCGGGATTGTAGCCAAAAGGCCGGCCTTGAGACGTGATGAATGACAGACTGGCGAATGTGCCGATCGACACTTCGTCATCGGTCATGAAATCGAAAAAGTCGACGCCGATGAGGGCGATGTATTCGCCTGCGTTGAAGAAGAATGTGATGGCCGGGCCGCCGGTGGCCGAAATCGAGTAGTCCGGCTTTGCGTTGCCGCCGTACCAGGGATACACCCCGATACTCGAATCAGATGAGAAAAGAGCACCCGATTCTTTGTAGAGGCTGATTGGGGAATTGCAGGTAGAGAGAATCGTGCATTCGCAGAGTTTACAGTCATGAAGCAGTTCCAGAATCTGCGAATGTACTTCATCAACGCCGGATGATGCGTCACGCTCGCAATTGTCGCCGACGTGGAGGCGAGTTGCTCATACAACACCTCTTCATTCTCATGGTCCAACGCGCTGGTCGCTTCATCCAGCAGTACATAGCGCGGATTCTTGAGCAGCACCGGCGCGAACGCCAGCCGCTGCCGCTCTCCGACCAGCAAAACCTTCTCGAAGTCGAGTTCGCTGTCGAAGCGTCCGCACCGAACCTCCATTAGCATTTCTGAGCGTCGTGCCACGGTAGACGGAAGTGAAGCACGGCCGTCGAACACCGCACGGTCCCGCGGACCCTCCTTATACCAGGTCTTCCGTCAGTTGAAATTTCGACGCCGGGTACAACGACCATTCGCCGTCCGGCTTGAGCTCTAGAATCTGCGAATGGTACTTCACCAGGGCCGGATGATGCGTCACGCTCACAATTGTCGCCGACGTGGAGGCGAGTTGCTCATACAACGCCTCTT
>JAOAPT010000145.1 GCA_025463045.1 Candidatus Solibacter sp. | reverse complement strand
GTTACGGAGCGGTGGTCGCGTGACCACCGCTCCGTAACCGTCGCGGCTCGGATAGGAGTGATTCTTCAACGGAGTTCTTCATGGCCCCGTTCGGGGCCACAACAAGGGATGAAAATCTCCGATCGCTTCTTGGAGCGTCATTTTCAGGGGAGCGATGGTCGCCGAAGAGGGCTAGCGCTCACTGGCTCGCCAAAGCCGAGTCACGGTCGCGCCTCCGATTGGAGCGCGACCACCGCTCCGTAACCGTCGCGGCTCCGATTGGGTTTGGGCGCTTCGCATTTTGGGTGACGGGCGACAAAAAACGATCGCCTGTCCCGCTCAGCGTTAAGCTGGTAGGCATGCAATATCGCAAGCTTGGCAGGACCGGATTTGAAGTCAGCGACATCGGGTACGGCGCCTGGGGAATCGGCGGGAAACAGTGGCTGGGCGGGGCGGACGACGAATCGCTCGCGGCGCTTCGGCGCGCTATCGAGCTGGGCGTCAACCTGATCGATACGGCGCTCGCTTATGGCGACGGGCACAGCGAAGAACTGGTCGGCGAAGTCGTTCGCAGGACGCCGACGAAGATCTACGTCGCCACCAAGGTGCCGCCGAAGAATCGCGTGTGGCCGGCGAATCCGGCGACGCCGATCGAGGACGTTTTCCCTTACGAATACATTGTCGCTTCCGCGGAAGAGAGCCTGCGCAATCTCAAGCTCGACACGATCGACCTGCTGCAACTGCACGTGTGGAATGACGCGTGGGTGAAGCGCGAAGAATGGCGGCGTGCGCTCGAAGACTTGAAGCGTGCCGGCAAAATTCGCGCGATCGGGATTTCGGCGACGGAGCATGATCCCGGGTCGGCGCTGGCGGTCATGCGTACCGGCGTGATCGACGCGGTGCAGGTGATCTACAACATCTTCGACCAGACGCCGGAGACAGCGATGTTTCCGCTCGCGCAGGAATTGAACATCGGCATTCTGGCGCGCGTGCCGCTCGATGAAGGCGCGCTTTCGGGCACGATGACGAGCGACACGACGTTCCCGCCGGGCGATTTCCGCGAATTTTATTTCAAGGGCGATCGCAAGTGCCAGGTGGTCGAGCACGTCACGGCGCTGAAGAAAGATCTCGGCGAAAACGTCTCGCTGCCCGAGACGGCGCTCCGCTTCTGTCTCTCGCACCCGGCGGTGACGAGCGTGATTCCTGGCATGCGCACCGTCCGCCACGTGGAATCGAATGCCGCGCAATCGAACCTGGGTCCCCTCGATCCGGCGACCCTGGCGGTGCTCAAGCAGCACGCGTGGGATCGTAATTTCTACTCCTGAGGGTGAATCTTGAAAACGCTGCTGGCTCTCTGCGTGGCCTTGCCGCTCTGCGCGGCGAAGGGCGACGTTCACCTGAGTTTGAACGGCGCGCCCGGTGTCGCCGGCGAGTATCAGCCGTCGGCGGTGACTGCGCTTACGCTCGAGAACGGCCTGATTTCGATTACCTTCGGGCCGGATGGCACGGCGACCTCGGTGGTCAAGAAACGGCAAGGAACTGGCGCACAATCTGAACGGGATCGCACCGCGCGATCCCGACCGCCATCACACGCACATCGCGGTCATCGATAGCGGCGTGACCAGCGGTTTCTACATCGAGCATCACATTCTGCTGATGAAAACGAGAGCGGACTCTACGGTTTCGCGATCTGCAAGAACCTGAAGAACCAGCGGCTCGGCGGCGAGATGCGCACGATGTATCGCTGGGACCGCGACATCTTCGACTGGGCCTACGTCAGCGAGCGCACCGGCCAGCAACCGCGCTACGCGGACCTGGTGAAAATGCCTGCGATTCAGTACGAGACGTGGAAGATGCCGGATGGCGAGATTTATCAGAAGTACGACTACTCCGGCTACATGGCCGAGAGCCCGATCTGGGGCCACTACGTTCATTAAGCGGGCGGTCCGCCGCGGCAGGACCTGATGGTGCACCAGGACGCGCTAATCCTCAACTATTTTCAAGGCGCGCATTACGGGGGCGGCGCTCCGGGAAATTTCACGGGCAACCAGAAACTCTTCGGCCCCTGGTTCACTTACATCAAAACCGGCGAGCCGGCGGCGATGATCGCCGATGCGAAGAAGAAGGCGCGCGTGGAGCAGTCGCGCTGGCCGTGTCGCTGGATGGACGAGCCGCTTTATCCGTTGGAACGCACACGCGTGACGGTGCCGGACGCGATGATCGTGCTCGCCAAGCCCGGCGAAGAAATCTACAAGCAGGCCGGCGACTTCATTTACTATTCGAAGGCCGATGGCGCCGGGAAGTTCGCGATCCCGCACGTACGGCCGGGCAGCTACGCGCTCTACGCGTATGCGACGCACGGTACCGCCACGGGGCAACTGGAGAAGGATGGGGTTGCGGTGAGCGGGAAGGCGCTGGATCTCGGCCACGTGCAGTGGACGCTGCCGAATCATGGCGCGCTGCTCTGGCAGATCGGGCGGAGCGATCGCATGGCGGGCGAGTTCCAGTACGGTCAGTTGCGCAATATCAAATGGATCGGGATGGTGCCTGCCGATTTGACGTACACGATCGGCAAGAGTAAGGATCGCGACGATTGGTATTTCGCGCAGGTGGACAAGATGTACGCGGGCAAGGCGCATCTGACGGTGGCGATCGCGGGCATCAGCCAGAATCCGCGGGTGACGATTTCGGTGAACGGCACGGACGTCAAGTCGCTGTTGTATGCCAACGACGCCGCCACGTATCGGGCGGCGCTGCGCAGCGCGCGCTACCAGCTCGAGGAGATTGAGTTCCCCGCGAGTCTCCTGCATACGGGCGCGAACACAATCCGCTTCGCGATGACCGGCGTCGGCGGCAACGGCGGCCTGATGTACGACACGATCAAGCTCGACGTGGAGTAGG
>JAOAPT010000138.1 GCA_025463045.1 Candidatus Solibacter sp. | reverse complement strand
AAGGAATAGCGCCCGGGAGGCGCTGCACCTCCGGTGGGCGTGAAAAAGAGATAGTTCAGGTCCGTGCTGGACCCGTCCGCAAAGGTAAGGGGCGCCGCAAAAATGAAATTGAAATTGAGGTCGTAAGGCGGTCCGCCGCAGCCTGTTGTGAAGGTTCCGCTGCATTCGTAAAGAACATTGAGATTGCTTCTGGTGGCATCGTTTCCGTCGATCCCGAGTGGGACGTTCGGAAAAAGAAAAGGGTTGATATCGGCAGCCGTCTACCCAATGACATTGCCGAAAATATCCGTACTCAGACCTCCGGTGCCGGGAGTGAGCGAGAGGGTGAGCACCACCGGGATGGAATCCGTGTAGTAGGCGGTCCCCGAGGGAGCGGCGAATGTCAAGGACGCGACGGGCAACGCTTACGCCGGGCATGCCATCGTCGGCAGGAACGCAATGACATGCGCCAATGGAACAAGTCGTTTCATCATGACCGAATCTCAGTCTCCCGATAGATCCGGCGCGTATCATGGAGTTTCTCACGAACCAACGCCTGGCACGGGCAACTTCCCCGAACTTCTTGTACCGGTACGGAAGCCGCAGATTTTTTCCAAATTCGTTGAGGGGAAATTGCGAGACTGTGATCTAAGAGGAGATGCATGAAATCGACCGCACCGGGACCCACCTATCGAGAGATGCTGCACCCCGAGTTACTCCCACCGGGGATTCGCAATCGAGCACTTGCCGCCGCCGATGAGTTGGACCCGATCAACCTGTTCAATATCACGTGGCGCGCACCGGATCGCGGTGTGCGCCACCTCGTGCTCCCCAAAGAACTCACGGGCGTGGATGCGAACATCGTCGTCCTGGTCGGCCGGCATTTCCCCTCGGGCAGTCACAAGGTGGGGCCCGCTTACTCCACGTTGATGGAGGGCGAACTCGCCGGCGAGATCGAGCCCGGCGTCCACACTGTGATCGGACCTTCGACCGGCAACTTCGGGATCGGGACGGCTTATGTCTCGCGCCTCAAAGGCTACGACGCGGTAGTGATCATGCCGGAGGGCATGAGCACGGAACGCTACCAGCGCATCCAACGATACGGCGGAACGCTCGACCTCACGCCTGGCTCGGAGAGCGACGTGATCCTGGTGCTGGAGCGGACCGAGCACTACAAGAAAGATTCAAGAAACAAAATCCTCGCGCAGTTCGAACTGCTGCCGAACTATCGCTTTCACCGCTACGTCACCGGCAGGAGCGCCATCGAAGCTGCGCAGGGCCACGGCAATGGTAAGGTCTCGGCCTTCGTCTCGGCGCCTGGTTCGGCAGGCACGCTGGCCGCCGGCGACGAGATCAAGGCGCACTTTCCGGACGCCGTGATCTGCGCGCTCGAGCCCAAGGAGTGCGCGACGCTGTTCAACAACGGCCGCGGCACGCACCGCATCGAAGGCATCGGCGACAAGATGGTGACCTTGATCCACAACGTGTTGACCACCGATTACGTGATGACGATCCACGATGATGATTGCGTCGTCGGGCTGGACCTGCTGGAGCGCCAAGTGCCGCTGTTGGAATCGCTGCTGAAGATGGCGCAAGGTAGCCTGGCGCATCTGGAGGGCGTGTTCGGCGTCTCCGGAATCTGCAATATCCTCGGCGCAATCCGGCTGGCGCACCACCTGCAACTCGGCAATGCGGACAACGTGGTTACGATCGCGACCGACGGTTTCGATCGCTACCCCTCGGTGCTCGCCGATCTACACACCCGGCGCGGTCATACTCCCGCCGCCGCGTTCGAAGAGGTCTTCCGGGGAGGCAGCCCGCAAGATATTCTCGATGTGCGCCCGTGCGCCGAAAAAAAGCGCCTCTTCCGTTACAAGTCCGACGTGTGGCTGGCCTTCGGCTATTCCCGCGAGTATCTGGCGCAGATGCAATCGCAATCCTTCTGGGATGCGCAGTTCGCCGCGATCGACGAAATCGACCGCAAGCTGGAGGCCGTCCGAAATCTCTAGCCGCCCGGCCGGACGCCGCCCGTCGTGTGCGCGACGAGCGTCTTCCAGTCGGAGCGATACCCCGCGGGGACGACCACGTGCTCCCCGGAAAAGCGGAATCCGCCTGCGTTCTCCTCGCCTCGCATCGGGATGAGAATCTCCAGGTTCTTCCTCTGACGCCGCCTCTCCGCGATCACATACGTCCAATCGCGAGCGGCGTTGATCGCCACCCGCACGCCGCGCAGCAACATCGCCTCGGGCTTCAGGACGATCACGGCTTCGGAGGGCCTCGCAAAAGTCTGGACGCGCACCAGCCGTCCCTCGACCAGCGTTCCTTTGGGCGCAAGCACCTTACCGCCATAATCGCGAGCCGCCTCCACGAGCTTGCCGGTGAACGGATCGCCGGCCGCCGCCGTATCCGCTACGATCGGCGCATTCAGCGCCATCGTGAAGCGCAGGCCGCTCGGCAGTGACGGCGGATCGCGCGCAATCGTTCGGCGGACGCCCGGCGCGGCAGTCTCGCCCGGAGAGAACGTCAACGTCGATTCGCCGCGAAATTCGCGGCAATTCGCCAGCGACGTCGTGTTCTCAGTCTCCCGCGCGTCGGGGTAAACGAAGCGCTGGCCCACGTTCTTCGGG
>JAOAPT010000124.1 GCA_025463045.1 Candidatus Solibacter sp. | reverse complement strand
CGCGCGACGGTCGGCGCTGGAAGCTGGAGTTCAACGTTCGCGAAAAGGTGTAGGGCTGCTTATTCGCCGGCTCGCCGCTTTTCATCCAGCGTGCGTCGCAAGACCGGTAGAACCGCAGTGTCTTTCTCGCCCGCGAGTTCTTCTTTCAGCGCAATGATGGTCGGCAGATCCAGTACCCGCACCTGCAATCCGTCGCCGACCTCCATCACGTTCGAGTGCGGCACAAGATCCTCGTACCCACGGCCGCGACCGATCGTTCCCAAGACATCCAGCGGACCGTAGCTCGTGATCAGGTTGTGATGCCCGGGAGATCCGAGATGACTGGCGTTTGGCCTGAGTCGTCGATCCGGCTGGATTCGATAAACCGCATCAAGTTGATCGAGCACCTTCAAAAGCCGCCCCACATTCTCCTCGTCGCGCGCGGGCACGATGTCGAGATCGAACGTATTCACCGGGGCGCCATTCAAAACAGCCGCCAGCCCACCGACAACAACGAACTCCACACCACCTTCGCGCAAAGCGCGCAGCGCGGATAGGAAATTGCTATCCGGCATTGAGCTTTCTCATCTCCAGAATTGCGTTCACGTGTCGTTGCAGAACCTGCAGCCGCTCCGCCGGACTTAAGGACAGCATCCACCGAATCAGCGTCAGGTCGACCCCATCCTCGCTGAACTCCGGCTGTGGCACCGGCTGTTGATCGCTCATTGCATTCGTACTCGAAATTGAAGCAGCCTTCATTATCGCGAAACTTGCCGGTGGGCCGCTTACATCCCGACGCGCCGTGCGCGACAATGCCCAGTGATGCGTTCTCCGATCTTTCTTCTTCTGCCTTTGCTCGCCGCCGCGCAAACCCGGCAGGCCGACGTCGTCGTATATGGCGCAACATCCTCCGGGATCGCCGCCGCCGTGCAAGTCGTCCGTCTGGGCAAATCCGCGATCATCGTCGACCCCGGTACGCACCTCGGCGGACTCACCACCGGTGGGCTCGGCTGGACCGATATCGGCAACAAGCAGGTCATCGGCGGTTTCGCGCTCGAGTTCTACCGTCAGGTGAAACAGCACTACGACAATCCCGCGTCCTGGAAATTTCAGCCGCGCGCCAGCTACTACCAGCTTCGCCACGCCGAAATCAATTCCGCGGACGACGCTATGTGGACCTTCGAACCTCACGTCGCGACCGCCATCTACCAGGCGATGCTCGCGCAGTACAAGATCCCCGTGGTCATGAAGGCGCGCCTCGATCTGCGGCCCGGCAAAGGCGTCGTCAAGAACGGCGCGCGCATCACTGCCATTGTCATGGAAGACGGCCGCCGGTACGAAGGGCGCATGTTCATCGACGCCACCTATGAAGGCGACCTGATGGCGAAGGCCGGCGTCCGCTACACCACGGGCCGCGAAGCCAACGCCACCTACGGCGAGAAGTACAACGGCGTCGAGGCCGCGCACCGCCACCTCCACCAGTTCCCCGACGGACTCCGCATTTCGGCTTACGTCAAGCCCGGCGACCCTGCGAGCGGTCTGCTGCCCGGCATCGACGCGACCGGGCCCGGCGTCGAAGGCGCGGGCGACAAGCGCATTCAGACGTACTGCTTCCGCCTCTGCATGACGAATGCGCCGGAAAACCGCCTCCCGATCGCCAAGCCCGCCGAGTACAACGAGCGCGATTTCGAACTCCTGCTGCGCTATGCCGAGTCGGGCAAGTATCATCCGCCGACTTCCAAGTGGGACCCGCTGCCCAACGCCAAGACCGACACCAACAATCACGGCGCCGTATCGACGGATTTCATCGGGATGAACTGGGAGTATCCCGATGGCGATTACTCGACACGCGAGAAGATCGTGCGCAACCACGAGATTTTCACCCGCGGTTATCTGTGGACCCTGCAGAATCACGCGCGTGTTCCCGAGGCGCTGCGGCAGTGGTACCGCCAGTGGGGCTGGCCCAAGGATGAATTCCCCGAGAACGATCACTTTCCCACACAGCTCTACATTCGCGAAGCCCGCCGCATGATCGGCGACGTCGTGATGACGGAGAATCACGTCATCGCTCGCGATGTCGCGCGCGACTCGGTCGGCATGGGTGCGTACGGGATGGACTCGCACAACGTGCAGCGGTACATCACGCCCGAAGGGTACGTGCGGAATGAAGGTAATATCCAGGTCGGCGGCTTCGCGCCTTACCCGATCAGCTATCGCTCGATTGTGCCGCGCAAGGGGGAGGCGGCGAATCTATTCGTTCCTGTCTGCCTCTCCGCATCGCACATCGCGTACGGCAGCATCCGGATGGAGCCTGTGTTCATGATTCTCGGCCAGTCCTCCGCGATGGCCGCCGTGATGGCAATCGACGGCAACACCGACGTGCAGTCCGTCGACTACGCTGCTCTGCGCAAGCGACTGCTCGATGCCGGCCAGATTCTCGAATCTCCGGCGGCCACCGCGCCCGCCGCGTTGAAGCTCGAAGGTATCGTGATGGATGACGCGCAGGCGGCGAAGTCCGGCCAGTGGACCCCCAGC
>JAOAPT010000107.1 GCA_025463045.1 Candidatus Solibacter sp. | reverse complement strand
TCATCGTGCGCAACCCGCAGACGTGAATATCGCCGTGCTGCTGGCCGACTGCCGTCTGAGGACCGGGGAATTCCGGAGCGCGGTCGATCTTTTGGCGCGCTTCGAAACTTCCGAACCTGCACTGGACTACGTTCTGGGAATGGCGCTGATTCGAAGCGGCCGCGTCGCCGAGGGACAATCCCGGGTCGATCGGATCTTAGGGCGGGGAGAGTCCGCCGAGGGGCGCTTACTAATGGGGGTAGCCCTGTTTTCCGGCGGCAATTACCCGGGTGCCGTGAAGGAGTTCGGCAAGGCGGCGGCATTGAATCCTGACGTGCCCTCGCTCCAGTCCTATTACGGACAAGCTCTGCTTTTTACTGGTGACGCGGATGGCGCGGTAGAGGCGTTCCGGAAAGAACTTGCCGCCAACCCGAACGATTTCGACGCGAACTTCCAACTCGCCTCGATTCTGGCCCACCGCGGTCATGCGCAGGAAGCCCAGGTGCTGCTCGAGCGCGCGGTACAGGTTCGCCCGCGGTCGGCCGAAGCGCGCGAGGCACTGGCACACGGGTTCACGGGGGACCAGCGAGGAACGGCCGACGCCGGCGTGCCGGTCGGGTCTCGAGCGCCGACAGTGCCGTCGCTGGAACTGGACCGGCTGGCGAAACCCATCGTGCTGGTGTTCGGCAGCTACACCTGTCCCAAGCTCCGCGGTTCGGCAGCCGGGTTGAAGCGTCTGGCGTCGGCATATGGAAACCGCGTGGATTTCCGCTTGGTCTATATTCGCGAAGCTCACGCCGAAGGAGGTGCCGAAGCCGACTGGCAGAGTACGGTCAACACCAAGGAAGGCATCTCACTGACCTCCGCCCTCACTTTGTCCGAGAAGAAGGAGCACGCCGAACTCTGCCTTCGCAAGCTGGACCTTCCGTTTCCAGCGCTGGTGGACGGCATGGATGGGGCGGCCGAGAACGCTTACCAGGCCTGGCCCAGCCGGCTTTACCTGATCGGGCTCGATCGCAAGGTTGCATACCAAAGCCGGTTGGGGGAACTCGACTTCCGGCCGGTGGAACTGGAAGCTGCGATTCGTGCGATGCTGGCACAGATGCCGGCACAGAAGGAGCGGAATGAGGGCATTCGCTAAGGCTCTTGGCCTCGCGCTGTGGCTGACGTGCACGCCGCTGACGTGCATTTCGCTGGCGCAGCCGCAGCCTTCGTCCGACGCGCTGCTTCGCCGGGCAGTGGAACTGCACCAGGCAGGGGACATCCCGGCGGCAACCTCCGCCTATCGCGCCTACCTGAAACAGCAGCCGGGGAACGTGATGGCGCTCTCCAACCTCGGCGCCGCGCTCGCTAAGGAGGGGCAATACGAAGACGCGATCGTGGAGTATAAGAAGGCGCTGGAAATCGACCCGCGCAATCTACCGGTCCGTGTGAATTTGGCCCTGGCGTATTACAAGACGTCGCAGATCTCCCTGGCCGCGGAAGAATTGACGAAGGCCGTGCAGCAGCAGCCAACCAACCGCCAGGCGATTTTTCTGCTGGCCGACTGTGACCTGAGGCTGGGGGAGAACAAGAAAGTGATCGGGCTACTCTCGCCGCTGGAAAAGGCGTCTCCCAATGACAAGGCGCTCGTCTACCTGCTGGGCACCGCGCTGATTCGCGACAACCAATCGGCCCGCGGTCAGATGCTGGTCGACCGGATTCTGCGCGAAGGCGAATCGGCTGAAGCGCGGCTCCTTCTAGGCACGACGAAGATGAATGCCCAGGAGTTCGCCGAAGCCTTGGTCGATCTCAAGAAAGCGGTGGAGCTGAATCCGCAGCTTCCCGATGTGTTCTCGTATTACGGGCTGGCTCTGCTGACGACGGGCGATATGGCCGAGGCGGCGAACGCGTTTCGCAAGGAACTGGAAACGAACCCAAACGATTTCGTCTCCAATCTCCAGCTCGGCGTGATATTCAAACAGGACCAGCGGTACGACGAGGCGAGGAGTTCGTTCGATCGGGCGCTGCGGGTCCGGCCGGGCGATCCGGCGGTGCGTTACCAACTGGCGACGCTCGACCTGATGACGGGGAACGTCGAGCAGGCTTGCGCCAAGCTGGAACAACTCACCCGGGACACTCCCAACTTCGTGGAGGCTCACGTGTCGCTGGCGACGGTATACTACCGCCTGAAACGCAAGGCGGATGGGGATCGCGAGCGAGCGACGGTCTTGAAACTGAACGCCGAAAGTCAGGCCGCGCAGCCTGGGGCAAAGGAGCGATGAGTCCCGCAATGAGGTCGGCGGGGTGGGCGTTCGCCGCGGTGCTTCCATGCCTCGCCGGCGCCGCCACACCGATCGCCGGTGACCAGGTCTGCGCCGAGTGCCATGAACGGCTGGTGTCGCGCTTCCGAAATACGCCCATGGCAAAGGCGCTCGAACCTGCCGCGCAAGCCGAAATCCTGCGGGAACATCCGACACTCACTTTTGAGGGCGGCGGCTTCCGTTGGCGCATCGTGCGCGAGGGAGATCGCAGCCTCATGACCGTCACCGGAAAAGGTGAGACCGTTACCGCCCCGTTGCAGTGGGCGTTTGGCCTGGGGCAGGCGGGACAAACCTATGTCTTCGAACGCGACGGAGCGTTCTACGAGAGCCGGGTGAGTTTCTACAATGCGCTTGCCGGACTGGACGTCACGATGGGCGCCCAGGAACATCCGCCGCGAAATATCGACGAAGCGGCGGGTCGCCGAATGGACTCGCTGGGCGCGCGCGACTGCTTCGGCTGCCATTCGGCGGGAGGAGTCAGTGCAGGACGGTTGCACCTGGAATCGATGGTGCCGGGCGTTGGCTGCGAATCCTGTCACGGCCCTGCCGGTCGGCACGTGACCGCAGTGCGCGCCGGAGACATGGGCGCGACGAAGATGGCGAAACTGGCTGGGCGGGGCGCCGAAGAGATGGCGGAACTCTGCGGCCGCTGCCATCGGACGTGGTCGCAGATCGCCTTGAATGGCCCCCGCGGCGTGCTCAACGTCCGCTTTCAACCTTACCGGTTGACGAACAGCAAGTGCTACGACACGGCCGATGCGCGCATTGCCTGTTCCGCCTGCCACGATCCGCATGGTCCGCTGGAGACCAGTTCATCCGCCTACGATGGAAAGTGCGCCGCGTGCCACTCGGCGGCTTTGCATACCAAGGTGTGCCGTGTCGCAAAGGCGAATTGCGTGACTTGCCACATGCCCAAAGTCGAGCTACCCGGCGCGCACGCTCGTTTCACCGATCACCAGATTCGTGTGGCGCGCGCCGGGGATTCCTACCCGAACTGATGAGGCCGCCGACCGATGAGTGAGATCTATTCGAAGAGAATGAATCGCCGGCGGTTTCTCGCTGCCGGCACGGCCGGACTGGCGCTGCTGCGCCCCGTTGCAGGCGCGGGCGCGCAACCCGTATTCGAGGAGATTCCGCCCGAGACCAGCGGAATCCGCTGGGTGCACGATAACGCCGCCTCGCCGGATCATTACCTTCCCGAGACGATGGGTCCCGGCTGTGCCTTTCTCGACTTTGACAACGATGGTTGGATGGACATCTACCTGGTGAACAGCGGGCCGTGCGATTTCTATAAGCCGAAGAAGCCGATCCGCAATGCTCTCTACAAGAACAATCGCGATGGCACGTTCACGGACGTGACGGAGGCGGCGGGCGTGCCTGGGGGCACTTTCGGGATGGGCGTGGCGGCGGCCGACTACGACAATGACGGCTTCCCGGACCTGTTCGTCACTGCGTACGGACGCCCGATTCTCTACCACAATAACGGCAACGGCACCTTCACGGATGTCAGCGAAAAGGCCGGCCTCGGCGCCAAAATCTTCGAGGGCCACTGGACGACGAGTGCGGTCTGGTTCGACTTCGATAACGATGGCCGCCTCGATCTTTTCGTCTGTAGTTTTGTAGACGACGGCACGGAGAGCCACCTCTCCTGCGGCGATAACAAACTGGGCCGCAAATTTTATTGCATACCGCGCGTCTTCAAACCCACCGCCAGCCTGCTGTTTCACAACAACGGTGACGGCACCTTCACCGAGGTGAGCCGCGGCACCGATATTGAGAAAGCGCTGGGCAAAGGTCTGGGAGTAGTGGCTACGGACATTAACAACGATGGACGCATGGATCTGTTCGTCGCCAACGATACTGTCCAGAACTTCCTCTTCATGAATCGCGGGCCGGATTCCAAGGGTCGCACGAAGTGGGAGGAAATCGCGCTCGCGGCAGAGGTGGGCTTCAGCGAAGATGGCCGCGCCCGCTCTGGAATGGGAGTCGACGCGGCGGACTTCGATGGCGACGGTTGGCAGGATTTGTTTGTGGCGAACGTCGACCAGGAGATGTTCTCGCTCTACAAGAACAATAAAGACGAAACCTTCCGCGATGTCGCATTCAAGAACGAGGTGGCGCAGGCCACACGTCTCCTAAGCGGTTGGGGTCTGCGATTCTTCGACTACGATAACGACGGCGCGCTCGATCTATTTCTGGCCAATGGCCATCCCGACGACATGATCGACAATTACTCACAAGCGGTGAAGTACAAAGAACCGCTCCTGCTTTTTCACCAGGAGAACGGACAACTGCGCAACGTGAGCAACCAGTCGGGACCCGTCTTTGCGAAGTCCTTTCCCGCGCGGGGCCTCGCGATCGGCGACTTCAACAACGACGGGCGGATCGACGTACTGGTGGGAAACAATGGCGGGGCTCCGGTGCTGCTGCGGAATCACAGCGGGCAGGACAATCACTGGCTTGGAGTCAAGCTGCAGGGGACGAAGTGCAATCGGGACGCGGTGGGCGCGCGCCTCGCGTGGTCGGCGAGCGGTGTCAAGCGAACGCGAATGAAGAACAACGGCGGCAGCTATCTTTCGTCGCACGACATGCGCGAAGTGCTTGGCCTCGGAAAGGCAGCCAAACTCGACTGGCTGGAGATTCAATGGCCGCAGCCCAGCGGTCGCACCGAACGGTTCACGGATCTTCCGGTAGACCGTTACATCACGATCACCGAGGGCAAGGGATTGAGCTGACGAATGCCGGAGGTTTCCAGCCTCCAAACGTCTGTTCCAGGATGGCGGCAAGGGTCAACGCGATATCTTCGCGGCCGGCGCCCGCGACAATCTGCACCGCGATCGGCAGCCCCGTCTCCGACTCACCGCAGCGCACCACCGCTCCCGGTAACCCGGCGACATTGTAGGCCATGGTATGTGCGAATCCCCGGAAGTTTTCTTCCTGGATGGAAGTGCCATGCGGGAGTGCCGCGTGTGGATAGACCGGACAGAGGATCGCGTCGTAACTCCGGAAAAAGTCGGTCATCGCGGCGCGGTAGTCGTCCCACTCGGCCCAATATGCGGCAAAACCGGCGAGGTCAGTGCGGTAGGGCTCCAGTTTGTCCAGCCAGCCCGTGAGCAGGGGATGCACCTCCGTGGAGCCGACGTCGCGCAGGTATTGCCGCAGAGCGTCGCCGCCATCCGGGCCAAGCAGTTTCATTTCGAGGTCGAACGCCTGGTCCAGGCAGATCGGGCGTGATTCCTCGATCAGCGCGGTGTGACTCGCGAGCGCGGCCGCAGCGGCACGCACCACCGAGGAAATCTCGGCGCCGGCGTTGTCGGTATGGAAAGCGACGCGAAGCTTTCCGGTCTCCGCGGCCGGAAGGGGAATGAAGGCTTCGCCGGTCAGGATCGGCATCACGGTGAAGAGGTCTTCCACCCGGCGAGCCATGGGTCCGATTTGCCAAAGGGCTTCGATCCAGCCGCCGGCCGGGGGAAAGTGGCCCTTGCGAGGCAAGCGTCCTGAGGTCGGCTTGATGGCGGCGATGCCACAGAAGGCCGCCGGCAAGCGGACGCTTCCAGCGGCATCGCTGCCGAGGCCGAGGGGCGATCCGCAACTGGCGATCAAGGCTGCCTCGCCTCCACTGCTGCCTCCGGAAGTGCGCGACGAATCGTAAGGATTGCAGGTTGCACCGAACAGCAGATTGTCGCTCTCGAACGCGAAGAGGAGGTCGGGAAGATTCGTGCGCGCGATCGGGATCGCTCCGGCTTGCCGCAGGCGGGCGATCAAGGTAGCGTCCTCGGTCGCGGGAGGCGCGTTACGGCGTCCGGCGGTGCCCGCTGTGCATACCGACCCGGCCAGTTCGAGCGAATCTTTCAGGCTGAAAGGAACGCCGTGGAGCGGACCGATGGCCTCGCCGCGTGCGATCGCATCATCGGCAAGTCGCGCCTCCGTCAAAGCGGCATTCGTGAGAACGTCAATTGCCGCGTTGATTTGAGGATTTACGGCAGCGATCCAATCGAGGTGCGCGCTGATGAGTTCCACGGAAGAGATCTTGCGGTCCCGAATGAGGCTTGCCTGACGGGTAGCGGAATAGCTGAGGATTTCGTTCATAACGGGGTCGACATGGAATAGTGTGGCATGGCGGAAGCGTCCTGGGTCCGCTCAACGCGGCGCGACCTGCGAGGTGGCCGTAGTGAACGGTGGCCGGCGCGTGACTTCGATCTCACTCCTCGATGTACCAGGTGAAGGACGACTGGCGGAAGGCGCGGCTGTCCTGGATGCAGCCAAAGAGATCCGGAAATCCGGTAGGAACCAGCCGGCCAATGATCAGCCGTTTCCCTCCTCGGGCTTGAAGATGGTAGTGGTCACTCAGATGCTTCGGCAGACGAAAGCACAGGTGTTCATGCGTTACTCGCAGATGAAATGGAAGCACTCAAGAAAATCAACTGGAAGGCCAGCGAGATGGAGTGGGCACGCGAAGTCAGTCCTTGATACGGTTCAGGTGCGGTCGTGAGGGAAGGGAAGTTCGTATTGAAAAGAAACTGAAAGCAAAGAAGTTTTCTGGTCACCGCGACGGCCCTGTCCCTTCGGCGCCACCGTCTGCGATTTGCTGCGCCGGTCCGCCGCCAGTGAGCGCCCGACATTCACCTGGTTGTCTGTGAATTGCGCCTCAGCGTCCCGGCGGGCATAACGCTGGTCTCCCTTGTGCGGTTCGATAACGGCGTTAGCACCCGGTCATCTTCGGTAATCGTCAAAAGGATTTTTGCAATTCACCGCCCAGGACCGCCAAATCGGAGGTTTGGGCGTTACTTGTTCAGGTGGTCGAAAACCAAAGGTCCGGTTCGTCGTGATGGTCATTCGGTCCGTAGCGCCGCCATTGGCTCTACGCATGACGCGCGCCAGGCGGGAATCATCGATGCCACCAGAGCTCCCAGGCCGAGCAACAACGTGGCGATCGTCAGCATGACCGGATCCCACGGC
>JAOAPT010000104.1 GCA_025463045.1 Candidatus Solibacter sp. | reverse complement strand
GGGGCGTCCTCCGTCTCCGTGCTGGCGCCCCGCACCCTCGACAGCGAAGCGTGGGCCAAGCCTTACTTCATCAACGGCCGCACGTGGACTGTGAAGCACAAGCCCGCGGAGTTCCGGGTATTCTATTGCGACGATGTGAAAGGGCAGGCGTGTACGTGGATTCCATGAAGCTTCGAACTGCGATGTTGGTGTTGACCGCGTGGACCGCGGCCGGGCAGGATTTCTCCACTGCGAAGGTGGAGGAGGTGGCGGCCGGGTTTCCGGGCGGCGAGGGCCCTGTGTGGTCGCGCCGGGGATTCCTCATCTTCAGCGATTACAGTAAGGATCGCCTCTACAAATACACTCCGGGCAAGGCTCCCGAGGTATACCGCGAGGATACACACGGCGCCAATGGAAATGCGATGGACCGCCAGGGCCGCCTCTATTCCTGCGAGTACAAGGCCCGCCGCGTGACCAGGACGGACCGCAAGGGGCAGGTCGAGGTCTTCGTCGACAAGTTCGAAGGCAAGCGTTTCAACGCGCCCAACGATATCGTGGTGCGGCGTGACGGGCACGTTTACTTTACCGACCCGCTCTTCACGCCGCTGGACAAACGGGAACTCGATTTCTACGGCGTCTACCATGTCACGCCCAAAGGCAAAACCGAAGCGATTGCGCGCATGCAGACGCGCCCTAACGGCGTGGCTCTCTCGCCCGATGGAAAGATCCTGTATGTCGCCAACACGGACGACCGCAATGTTCGCGCATACGATCTGGATTCTGGCGGACGCGCGTCGAACGAGCGGGTCGCCGTCGCGAATCTGCCGGGCGGGCCCGACGGAATTCGCACCGACGTGAAGGGAAACATCTACGTCGCAGCGCGCGGTGTGCTGGTCTATTCACGGGACGGGAAACCGCTGGGCAGAATCTCTACCCCGGTGAATCCGCGCAATCTGGCCTTTGGGGATCGCGACCTGCGCACGCTCTATATGGTCGGAAATTCGGTCTTCCGGATACGGCTGGACGTTGCGGGATCTGTGCAATATTGAGGGCCTGTAATGCAATCACCGCAAGCGCAATGTGCCGAACGCTTGCGGCACGTGGAAACTCGTCTGGCCGGTGGGCCGCCACGCGAAGAATTTCTTCGGCTCGCGCCCGGCAATCCGATAGAGGCCGATCCGAAATTCCCTGCCGGCCTGCGGCGCGCGGCTATCGATTGCGGCAAAAGGAATCCGCATCTCGCCATACCAGACCTTCGCCTGCGCGTCGATGCGTCCCTTCACGGTATACCCGGAATTCCACTTCATGCCCGCCTGGCCCTTCTGGTTCTCTCGATCGATATCCAGGTCTACCCATTCGCTCTGCGGCGATACCTGAAACTCCTTGTAACGCGCGATGTGCGTGAAGTCGGACCCGATGAACGCCTCCGCCACCTCCCAGTTCCAAAGCTGCGGAGTCTCCTTTGCAGGGTCCGGGTCGGGCTTCAGGTTCAATTCATCATAGGGGCAGATATACAGCAGGTAGAGATTCTGCTTCGTCCAGCGCGAGCGGATCTCAGTGGGCGCACCGGCAATGGGCTTTCCCAGGTAGTCGCGATCGGCGGCGACGCGCGGCGCCTTGGCCCATTGCGGGCTTGCCGGATCTGCCGTCAGGTCGAACTCCTGCATTGCCTGCGCGCTCTCGAGAACTGCCGAAGTGTCTACTGCCGGGACGAAGAAGAAGAGCAGGGCAAACAGTGCGAACAACATCTACTTCGCCGCCTCCAGATCGATTACGGCAATGGTGTTGAAAGCCGGTACGGAAAACTCGGTGGCGTTCTCCGGATTCTCGATGTCCGCCAGTCCGCCATCGGGAGCTACGCCATAGGCAGCGAACTTCGCCGGCGAGTAGCGCCCCAGCACGCGAACCCGAAGGCCGGCCTGGCTGCGATTGCGGCTGTAGCTCAGCACGGAAAGGCGCGCGCGCTTGCCGTCGCCGGTAAGATACGCAATCGCGGTGTTGCTGCCATATAGGCGAACGAAGCGCTTATCATCGCCGAGTTTCCCGCGCACGACGGCCGCGAAATCGCTCGGGTTGTTCGCCGACTCCTTTGGAAAATCGCGATCGCCCAGTCGCACGCTGAGATCGAGCTTGGGGTCGGGCTTGGCGACCACGCGATAGAGCAGATTGCGGCGGGTCAGCATGTTGAGCACTTCGCCCATGACCGGCGAGCCATCGTCCACAATTCCGATGTTGGCCATGGCGGGAAGCGCCGGCTGGTCCAGCGCCTTCAGAAAGCCGAGCATCTTTGCCAGTTCCGGCACATCCGCGGGATCGGGATTCAAGATCGCGTCGGCGTGATACGTGAATGCCTCGGCTGCGGCGAGCGGCGCGGCCCCCGCCGCGAGCTTGCTATAGTCCGCCTTTCGCATGCCGCGTTGAAAGCGCCAGGCGTTGGAATCGACCCACGGAGACGTGGTCGCCTGCGCCACATTGGCTTGGAAGCGCACTCCGGGAGCGGGCACCGCCTGGAACCCCGCCTTCTCCTGACCGCTGGGCAAGGGCGATGCGAGCCCCTGCTGCACCAACTCTGAGCCGGCGGCAGTCACGTAGAACCGGCTGCGGCCCTCGGGAGTGTCGGCGGCCGTGGAAAGCGCGACCGCGATCAGCGCGGCGGCGCACGCCACAACAACTGTCTGCTTGTTCAAGCGCCTCATATGGTGATCTCCGTGTGATGGATCCTGTTCTTGTCGTACACGCCCAAGCCGAGGCCAGACGCATACTCGATGTGGCCGGGTTCGCGAATGAAGCGATTCACGTTGGGGTTGGCCTGCCAGTCGGCCGAATTCACGCTGAAGTATTTCATGTCGCGCTCCCAGACGGAGATGGCGCCTTCCTGCTTGCGCTTCTCGTCGATCACGTCGATCAGGAAGCGATCGATGGCCACCGGGTCGGTGCCGAACTTCATCTGTTTCGGATAGAAGCGGTACCGCTTGTCGGTCGAAAACGGCCCGGCATGCCACACTCCGCGGAGCCCGTCCATGATGTTGAGGACGGTGCGGGATCGCAGTGGTTCTACATGCGCCAGCGTTCCGATGAAGGTCAGCGTCTCGGTCTGCGCCTCATGGTGCGATCGCGCCACATTGTTGAACTCGCCGTAGGCGATATTCTTCAGGCAGCCCGTGACACCAGAAGCGCTATGGTCCTTCATATTCGGTACGTTGATGATCTTGGTGAACCGGTCGGTCACCATGCGCATCAGGTACGAGCGGGTATCGTCCTCGCCGAAGAATGTGGCCTCCACGTACACATCGGGATCGAAGCCCAGCCATGTGTTCGCCGATTCCACCCGAATACCCTCGGGGACGAAGCGTTCATAGTGCGCCAGCAGAATTTGGCCGCCACCGCGCTCGTGGATGACGATGTTGGCGGGCTTCACGCCGACCGCCATGAGGTTCCTCGCGATCTCCGCCACCACCTCCGGCATCGACATCGCTCCGGGAGCGCCCGAGCAGTTGATCTTGATGCCGACGAAATCTTGTGCGTTGAAAAATCGCGCCCAGCTATCGCGCGGATCCTTATCACCCGTCAGCGTGGTCATGCCGCGGGCGATCATTTCCTGTACGGCCGGGACCTCTACTTTTTCCGTCGCCTCGTCGATGCATTTCGGAGAGTGTACCGTGACGACGCGCCCGGGATACGGACCGGGCATGCCGGCGCCGGGCGTCGGCTTGTGCCGGGTGACGATGCGATATTGCGGAACCGGCCTCGCCTCCAGCGCCGTGAGCGCGGGAACCGAGGCAGCTGCCGCCAAGAAGGTTCGCCTGTCCATCTGACTAGAGCCTCAAAAACTGACTGGAGCCTCAAAAAAGAGTCTATACAAAAGTGAGGCCGCGCGGTCAAACCGCGCGGCCTCTCTGCAGTGAACGGTACAACTTAGAACGCGTACTTCAAGCCGAACTGAATGCTACGCGGGGAGTTGATCTGGCTACCGATGGCGCCGTAGCTTGCCGGAGCGGTGATATCCCGTCCCGGTGCGCCCCAGCTGACGGAGTTCAGGATGTTGAACAACTCCGCGCGGAATTCAACGCGCTGACGCTCGGTGACCTTGAAAGTCTTGCCGACCGAGCTATCCAGATTAAAGAGCCCGGGAGCGCGCTCCGTGCCCACTCCCGCATTGCCGAACTCGCCCAGGGCCGGTACGCCGTAGGCGCAAGTTCCGTTGTTGATGCCGGCGGCGCAAAAGGTAGTGCCGGTGACATCGCCGAACCAGCGGTCCACCGTTCGGACCGACGGCTCCGGCTGGTTCGTGTAGCGGTTGGCGCGGGCGTTGCCGCGCGGACTGCGGCCGGAGTTGGTGTTCTGCGTTCCGGCCAGAATGGTGACGGGGAAGCCGCCGCGCTTGGCCAGACCGTAGTTGAGGTTCCAGCCGCCCAGAATCAGGTCCATGGCCTTGCTGGAACCCGACCCGAACTTCAGGCCCTTGCCGAACGGAACCTTGAAGACGCCTGCGGTGGTGAAGTTATGGCGCACGTCGAAGCATGCCGGGCCGTAGTTGCCGCGTCGGTTGTAGGCGTCCTGCCAGTAGGCGCCTTCCGAATTGACGCCACCGCAGCCGTAGTAGCCCAGGCCGTCGGTGTCCGTCTTCGAATACGTGTACTGGAAGAGCAGCTCGATGCCGCCCGACATGCGGCGGCGTCCGCTTACCTGCAACGCGTTGTACCAGCTGGTGCCGCTCGATTCGGTCAGAGCGATGTTGCCGACGTTCGGCAGAGCGATGGCCAGCGGACGCCGGTCGTTGATGGGCGCCCAGGTGGCATACGGGCCGACGCCGGGCAGCGGGTTATTGGCTTCGTGCGGAATCACCAGGTGCGTCCCGCGCTGTCCCACGTAGGCGACATTGATGTTGGTGGACTTGTCGAGTTCGCGCTCGATGGCGAAATTGAACTGATTGGTCATCTGCGGGCGCAGATCCAGATCCCAGGCGCGTCCCTGATAGAAGGGGGCGGCGGTGGGGCTGCTGCGCGGGCCGGTGAGGTCGCCCCGGGCCACCACATCCGTGAAGCCGGTGGCAATTTTGCCTGGAAGGGTGCTGTCGTAGGTGACGTTGGATTCGGTGAAGAAGGGAGGGTTCAACGTCAGGCGGAGATTCGCGCCTGTGCCTTCGAGGAAGTTGGACAAGCGGTAGGCCGCGCGTATGACCGTCTTCCGGTTCAGCGACCAGGCGATGCCCAGGTTCGGATTGAACTGCTTCTTGTACGCCTTATAGAGCGCTCGTCCGTATGCGCCGCCGGGATAGATCAACGCGCCGGTGTAGGTGTTGATGTTCACCTGGCGGTCTGCCACCTCGTAGATGGGCGACATGTATTCCCAGCTCAAGCCATAGTTGAAGGTGATATTGCGCGTCACCTTCCAGCTATCCTGCGCGAAAATCAGATCGCGCCAGTTGCGGTGTCCCCACGGGCCGCTGACCGCGCCGCGGCCTTTGCTGGCCAGGGTGTCGAGCAGGAAATCGCCGATATCGACGCCTGTGTACGCGCCGTTGTAGGTGAACGAACCGAGCGCGCCATTGTTGCCGGCATAGTAACGGTTGGCGCGATTGCGCATCAGGTTGAGTCCGAACTTCAGGAGATGCGAACCCTTCTGGTAGGTGTTGTTGGACTGGAATTGGAACTTGTTGTCGCGGGTGTTGGCAATTGTGGCTGCCGAACCGAGGCCGGACAGACTGCCGCCCAGGTTGAAGCTCGATAGACCGGGGATGAACTGTCCGCCGGGAATGCCGAACTTCGCGTTGCCGTCCGCTCCCAGTTGGCCGGACCAGTCGATCACTTTGTCATCGATCCCGATCAGGCTATAAGAGAACCGGTTGTCGCTGACCAGGGTGGGGCTCCAGGTGCGGGTCCAGTTGACGACGGCCGACCACGTGGGACCATTGTTGCCGCTGGTCATGAAAGTTGGTATGGCGGCCGCCGAGCCGAAGGTCTCGTACATGCCCTTGGAATACCGGAACATCAGGTTGTCTTTGTCGCCGAGCCGGTAGTCGAACTTGGCATCGCCCTGCTTGTTGCTCAGATAGTTCCGGCTGGCGCCGATATAGTTGCTGCCTACGCCGAGCGTGCCGGTGCCGGTGTTGTTGGGCAGGGGATAGATCGACGGGTTGGCGAACAGGTACTTGGCGGTGGCGCTGAAGCGGGCCACAGGGATCTGGTTGTTGGGGAACGGAGTGCGTGTGGCGAGCGTCGTGCCCGTAGTTGGGTCGCGAATGATCTGGTTGTTCACCGCCAGGAATTGACTCAGGTCGCCGGTGCGCCATGCTGCCGGCGCCACCGCAGCAGTGGCCGGACCGGCGATACGCCGCTCACTCTGCTCATAGTCTACGAAGAAGAACGCCTTGTTCTTCCGGACCGGGCCGCCGAACGTGCCGCCGAAAATGTTCTGGCGCAGCGCCTGCTTTTTCACGTTGCCGCGGTTGTTGAAAAAGCCATTGGCGTCAAGCTTCTCGTTGCGCAGGAACTCGAACGCGTTGCCATGAAACTGGTTGGTGCCGCTTTTGAGCGACATCACGACGCTGGCGCCGCCGACGTTGCCGAACTCGGCGCCGGCGTTTCCGGTGACCACTTTCACTTCTTCGAGCGCGTCCACATTCGGCTGATAGCCGATCTGGTTGTCCACGCTCTGATTGATATCCACGCCATCCAGGATGAAGTTGTTGGTCTGTTCACGATTGCCGTTCACCTGCGGACGCGACCCGGAACCCTGGAAGCGGGCCACGGTATTCATCGCGCCGGGCGAGGTGGATACGGCGCCGGGAATAAGCAGGGTCAGAGAGGCGAAGTTGCGGCCGTTTAGAGGCAGGCTGGCCAACTTCGTGGAAGAAATCGTGTCGCCCGTGGCCTGGGTTTCCGTCTGCAGCAGCGGACCTACGTCGGTGACCTCAACGGTCACTGAAGTGTCGCCGATTTCCAGCTTCACATCGATACGGGCAGTCTGATTGGCCTCGACGTTGAATGGGCCGAGCAACGATTTCTTGAAGCCCTTGGCTTCCACTGTGATCGTGTAGGGGCCCACTCGCAGGAAGGGAAAATTATAGATCCCGTCCGAGTTAGTGGTAGTCGTGGTGTGGACGTTGGTTTCCGTATTGGTTGCGATGACGGTCGCGTTGGGAACCGTGGCTCCGGATGGGTCACTGGCAGTACCCGTGATGGAGGCGGTAATTGTCTGCGCCGGCGCGAGGCTGGCCAACAAAGACAGCATCGCAATCAGAATAACCATGCCCTTACGCAATGGCTGGCACTCAAAATAAGCTTTTTTCATGGAACACATAGAAACCCAGAAATCCCTCGTTTTGCTCATCAGTAACTTCCCCTTAATGTTGGAATCCCATCGGTCGGTTGACGGGCCGGTGGGCGGAACCCTATCGTTTCGAGACCGGTTTTGGCTAATTATACGTGAAGGCTACAATTTTGCAAGAGTTTGATGAGGGAAGCGCTTGCAAGATCAGAGTCTGTGATGATATATGTTTCGCGGTAGGTCTTGGAGGGTACTGCTGTGAGTTTTGGAGGAATTTCGCTCGCTCTTTACTATGTGCTGGCCGCTCACGCACAGGCCGACTACGATCTGCTCCTCAAGGGCGGGCACGTCATCGACGGCAGGAACAAGCTGAGCGCAGTGCGCGACGTGGCGATCAAGGACGGCAAGATCGCCGCCGTCGCCGCGAATATCGCGGCCTCGCGTGCGGTGAAGACCGTGGACGCTGCCGGGCTTTACGTCACTCCCGGACTGATCGATATTCATGTCCACGTGTTTCCCGGATTGGTGAAAAACTCCTACGCGGCTGGATCGTGGGGTCTTCAACCGGACGGCTTCACGCTGCGCTCGGGCGTGACCACCGTGGCCGATGCCGGTTCGTCGGGCTGGCGAAACTTCGAAGATTTCAAAGTCCGGATTATCGATACCCAGAAGACGCGGGTGCTCGCGTTTCTGAACATCGTGGGCGCCGGGATGGGGCCGGGAGCGATTGAGCAGAACCTGGCGGATATGGAGGTTAAGCCTGCTGCAGACCTCGCGTTAAGATACCCGGGCACGATTGTCGGGGTTAAGAGCGCTCACTTCAATGGGCCGGAGTGGACGCCCTATATTAACGCCGAGGAGGTTGGTAAAACCGCACATATCCCGGTTATGGTAGATTTCGGCGGGAATGTACGCGCCGGGCGCACGCTCTACGACCTATTGACCAAGTACTTCCGCCCCGGAGATATCTTTACACATATGTACGGCGGTCATCGCGGTGAGCAGGACCCCGACACCAAGGGTCCGAGCCAGGCGATGATCGAAGGCCGCAAGCGCGGCGTGATCTTCGACGTCGGCCACGGCGGCGCGAGCTTCCTGTGGAGCTGCGCGGTGCCGCTGATGAAGGCGGGGTTTATACCGGACTCGATTTCAACGGATCTGCACTACAGCAGCATGAACGCCGGTATGAAAGATATGCTCAACGTGATGGATAAGTTCCTCGCGCTCGGTATGTCACTGGATGACGTGATCCTGCGTTCGACGTGGAACCCGGCAAAGGAGATCCGGCATGAGGAACTCGGGCACCTTTCAGTGGGAGCGCCCGCCGATGTGACGGTGCTGCGCCTCGAGAAGGGCGCATTCGGATTTACCGATCAGACCGGCGGACGCCTCGACGGCTCTTCCAAGCTGGTCTCCGAGCTAACCATACGGGACGGCGTTGTGGTCTACGACCTCAACGGCCTGTCCGCCATTCCGTGGGAAAAGGTTCCGCCGCCGGCGCCGCGCAAGAACGCCAAACAGTAAGCGAATCAGGCGACGGCCTTCGTGAGAACCTCGCGCAGGCGGCGGGCGACGATCGCCTCCTCGCCGGGTTCCAGCATCCAGACGCCGACCACGATCGTGCTCTCGTCGGTGGGAAGTCCCGCGGCCGGCTTATGTCCGGTGCCAGGGTGTAGTTCGATGCTCGGAGTTCCGCGGCGCAATTCCGCCGCGACGTCGAGCGGCGAAATCTTTACGCGGCCCTGGTCGTAGCGCAGCAGCAGGTGGGGCACCACGTTGGCGGCGACGTTCGGAATGACGATCTTCGCTTCCAGGGTCGGCACGGTCTTCAACTGCGCGGCGATGCGTTCGGCCCGCTTGCGAAAATCGGCTTCCATACCCGCATCGGTCTGGGAGAGGAACCAATCCACAGCGGCGACCATGCCGACAATCTGTTCCTTGGCGACCTTCATGCCGCGGCCAACGGTATCGGAGCGCGGACTGCTGTTTAACACCGCGGCTGCGATCAGATCCTTGCGGCCGAGCAGCAGGCCGGCATTCTGCGGACCGCGCATGCCTTTGCCGCCGGAGAAGGCCACCAGGTCGAAGCCCATTTTGGTGTAGTTCCAGAGATTGGAAATGGGCGGGACGTCGGCTGCCGCATCATTGAAGCAGGGCACGTTATGACTATGAGCGACGCGAATCCAGTCTTCGCGTCCGATCTGTCCGGCCTCCGCGGCGTTGAAGTAATTCGTCATCACGGTACGGTCGTTGAAGGCCGCTTCGTATTCCGCGAGTGTCTCCACTTCGACGAAACGAGCACCGCAGTTGCGCATCGCGTGATCATAATCGTAGCGATGCGCCTTCTGGACGATCACCTCCGTCTTGAGCCCTTCCAGGTCGGTGGGGATCTTGTGAACCGCGGCCCGGTTCGCGACGCTCATGCAGGCCGCCGTGCCGAGGGTCAGGGAGGATGCAGCGCCCGAGGTGACCATCGCGGCCTCACAGCGAAGCTGGCGCGCGAGATACACTCCGGCCGCCGTCTGCAATTCCGCGAGACGCACCGGATGCTTCGCGGCGCGCGCCACGGCAGCCCGCACGGATGGAGGCATGGTCGATGCCGTCAGCGCAGTGTACGTACCCGCGGCATTGATAATCTTGGCGACGCCGAGCTTTTCGTAGTAGTCTTCGCCCTCGTTGTCCTGGCGAGAACTGGCCGCCACGAGCGGGCGTGAGGCCAGCCCTGCGGCGGCGACTGCGCGGTTGCCCCAACTCAGGAATCCCCGGCGCGAAGCCAACGAATCTTGCATCCTGCCTCCTAAATCTGCGACGTGCAATCACTCTATCAGGTTCGGGCGAACTGCGATTCCTTTGGCGGTTTGTAAGTGACGCCGAGGTGCGGTGTCTCGATGCGTTTGTGGTCCTGCACCTTCGAGGTCAGGCAGCTTTCGAGCATCCCGCTGGTTAACAGCGTTCGCTCGATCGGGTAAGGCGCCACTCCGCTCTCGAACATCTGGCCGGCCTTGTGCATCAGGCACGCCGAATAGGTGACGTTGGGCTCGGGAGTGAGCAGGAACTGCGTGGACCAGAGCGGGGGAGATCCCTTGAGGCGGGCCGCGAAATTGAAGTCCTTGACTGCGCCGTCCAACATCAGCATGGTCGCCTTGAGTCCATCGGAGTACTCGATGAAGTACGCGGCGGGCTTCGCCACCAGCTTCTGCAACTCGCCGGACGCCACCAGGTCCTGTGTGCGCCCGTCGGTCACCGTCAGCCCCAGCGGTGTGTCGCTGCGCGAGAGCGCCGCCGTCAGCAGGTCTTTCGGGATGCGGCCATCCGCCAGCGCCTTCCACACGGCGTCGCCGTCCAGTAGCTGTACGGCCTTGACGCCGGTCTCTCCGCCACGCCGTCGTTCCACCATGCACTGCAGTCCTTCGAACGCGTGGAAGTCCATCGCGTCCGAACCGCCGACGCCCACCATCAGCGCCGCTTCGATTTCGCAGGCGGGCGGCAGATCGATCGAAGGCAGGCGCCACGTGACTGGAATCGAGGACCCGCCGAGCATCGGGAAGCGCAGCCGCCGCGAGAAATCCACCATCGCCTTCGCCTTCTCGAAGCTGTAGGAGAGGTGCTTGTCATTGAACACGGGGACTGCCCGGCCATCCGCTTCGAAGACCTTGACGCACTGCTCGAAGAACTCGTACCGCGGGTATAGGATCTGTCCTTTGTCGTTGCGCGGATAGTTGCCGTGCTCGCCGATGACCAGGACGGCATCCACGGCCAGTTTCGAGCCGCCGCAGCGCAGCGCTTCGGCGATCGTCGGATAGACCGTGAACCCGAACTCGCGGGCGCGCTCGCCGCTGAGATCACCTTCCGGCTTCTGGTCCACGTACAGCGAGACGACCTTAATATTCGGCCGCTGCCACGCGCCGCCGTAGGGATATCCCACCAGGAACCGATCGCCCATGTGCTGCCCGTGGGAGAGGTAGCGGTAGATGGTGGTGACGATCGCAAGGCGTTTCGGAGCCCCCGCCTGGGGCGCGGCCGCGGCAAGCGCTGGCGTCTGAAGAAAGGCACGGCGTGTCAGCATGCTAGGTCCTCCAGTAGGTCGATTCCTTCACTGGCTGGTAACGAATTGCCAGGTGCGGTGTGTCGTAACGCTTCTGTTCGCGGAAGAGGCTCTCCACGCCGGCGGCGGTCAGGCCCGTGGTGAGCAGGGTGCGCTCCACGGGGTACGCGGCCTTGCCGGTGAGGAACATCTTTTCCACGTTGTTCACCTGCGGGCTGAAAAAATCGGCGAGCGTCGTGCGGCCATCCGGCATGGGCAGGTACATCTGGGTGGACCATGGCTCGCGCGACCCGTTCACGTACGCCGCGAAGGTGAAGTCTTTGACCAGGCCGTTCAGCAGGATCATGGTGCACTTCAACCCGTCGGCGTGCTGATAGCGGTACGCCACGGGATCTTTAACGAGGCGGGGCAGATCCGCGTCGGCGGGCAGGACGTTGTTGAAGCCGGGCCGGGCCGGCGTGATCGTGTGACTGCGGGAAAGAGCGGCATCCATGAGCGCCCGGGGCCACACACCTTCGCGCAACGCCTCCCAGAAGCGATCGCCGCGATAAGCCTGGACCCATTCGACTCCGCTTTCGCCTCCGTGCCGGCGCTCCACCATGCACTGCAGCGTCTCCAGGGCGTGAAAATCGTAGCTATCCACGCCTCCATAGCCGACGCATAGTGCTTCGCTAATACGCGCGCCGAGCGGCATCTCCACCGAGGGCGTGCGCCAGGTCACCGGCAGGCTCGACCCCGCCATGAAGGCGAACTTCAGTTCGCGCGACGTGTCGTACATTTTGCGCGCCCACTCCCAATTCCAGGAGAGGTGCTTGTCACTGAATAGCGGTACGGCGCGATTGCTGCTGCGATACACGCCGGCGATCTGTTCGAAGAATTCATACCGCGGATACTTCGTCTGCCCCTTCTCATTGCGCGGGTAGTTGCCGTGCTCGCCCACCAGTACCACGCCATCTACTGCGAGCCTATCGCCGCCGAGGGTCAGCGCGTCGGCGATGGTCGGGCTGAGCTTCACCGACGGGTGACGCGATCCGCGCTCGCGGCTGAGGTCCGTGCGGCCGATCTGGTCCACGTAGAGCGAGACCAGATCCATCGGTGGATAATGGTGTGTGCCGTTCCACCCGTAGCCGTCCAGAAAGCGATCGACAATGTGTTGGGCGTGAGAATACTTGAAATACGTGGTGACGACGGCGGCAATTTTGGGGCGTGTTGAATTGCTCATGCGACTCCGTTCAAGCAAAGACGATTATAGAACTGCCGCAGCCCTGATGGCGTGTGCGGCAGTGATGGCGACGCTCGCGGCGCAAACGGTCTCCGCGCCCGCCGTGTCCGACCGCGCACGCAAACTGCACCAAAGTTCGTTCGTCTTTGATGGCCACGTTCACGCCATCGACCGCGAGTTCTACCACGGCGGCGACGTCGGCGTGCGCAAGCCCGACGGGCAGTTTGACCTGGTGCGAGCGCGCGAGGGCGGCGTCGGCGCGCTGTTCTTTTCCATTTTTGTCACCGAGGACTATTACCCGGCGCGCTTCGAAACCAAGCAGGCGATCCGCATGCTGGATTGCGCTGTGGAGCAGATCGCCCGTAACTCCAAGACAGTCGAACTCGCGCGCTCCGCCGCGGACATCGATCGCATCCGGTCCCTCGGCAAAATGGCGGCGGTGCTCGACGTGGAAGGCAGCTTCGATCTCGATGGCGACCCTGCTGTTATCCGCAGGATGCACGCCCTCGGTGTGAGATCGGTGCAACTTTCCGCGCACAACTGGACGAGTAATTACGCCGATTCCTGCTGTTCCCAGCCCAAATGGCACGGACTGAACGACCGCGGCCGCGAAGTGATCCGTGAAATGAATCGGCTCGGTATGCTGATCAACGTCTCGCATGCCTCCGACGAGGCGCTCTCGCAGGCGATCGACATCAGCACCGTGCCGGTGGTCGCGACCCATCACGGCCTGCGGGCCATCAACGACATCCCGCGCAATATGCCGGACGCGCTGCTTCGCAAACTTGCCGCCAAAGGGGGCGTAATCGGATTCCAGCTCGGCAGCGAATTTCACAGCCGCAAGGCCTTCGACTGGCGCACCAGCCACGCCGGCAAGCCGTTCTGGGACACGAGCGCGATCCTGGAGCGCGGGACCAAGCTGAGCATCTATGAGATCGACAAGCTGGTCGCACCCCAGTTCCCGATGCTTCCCCCCGACATTCCGCAGGACGTGCACATCGGGATCGACGAATGGGTCGCGGTGGTCGATCGCACAATCCAACTCGTCGGCGAAGATCACGTCGCGCTGGGCAGCGATTTCGATGGCGGGCCTCCCTTGCCGCGCGGGATGCGCGACGTCCGCGATCTGCCGATGATCACGGACGCCATGCTGCGTCGCGGCTACTCCGAAGATCGCATCCGCAAGTTTCTGGGCGGCAACCTGCTGCGCGTATTCCGCGAGATTACGGCCCAGTCCCGGTAGACGGCCGGAACTGGGCCTCTCTGCTAGAACGACAGCTTACCGCCGAACTGCATCACTCTCGAGCCGACGGATGTGCCCGTGATGTTGCCAAACGTGGCCGACTCGATATTCGCGTTGGGATTGCTGAATTCCGGATTGTTCCAGACGTTGAACGCTTCCGCGCGGAAGGTGAACCGCAGGCGCTCCTTGATCGCGAACGTCTTGAAGAGAGACATGTCGGTATCGAACAAGTGCGGTCCGCGAAGAATATTTCTGCCGGAATTGCCGTAGGCGAAGATGCCCTGGGCGATGTTGCCGGGGACGGCGAAGGCCGATTTATCGATGCACCCGAGCAGGTGTCCGGCGCCGCAGTTGTAGACCGGAGTCTTCAGCAGGTCGGGGCGCTGCGAGCCCTGCGAACTGGTATTGGCAGCGTCGGTATTCATCGAGAGACTGAAGGGCGTGCCGCTCTGCATGGTCGTAATCCCATTGATCTGCCATCCTCCAAACGCGGTCTTGAGGAAGCCGCTGCTCCTGGCGAAGAACGGGATCGAATAGATGTAAGTGGCAACCATGCGGTGGCGAATGTCGAACGGAGCGTTGCCGTAGTCGCGCCGCCAGTTGTAGGGATCCATCGGGGCGCCGCCGTTGTTGGAGTCGCTGGTGACGTCGAGCGCATGAGACCAGGTGTAGCTGGCGTCGAACTGGAAGCCGTGCGCAAAGCGCTGGTGCACGGAAATCGCCAGATGGTGGTAGTTGGAAATCAGGTCGTTGGTGATGGTGCGGATCTGGCCGAACAGCTGATTGGGGCGCCGCGGATTGATGGCGCCCGGACCGGGAAAATACGGCGTGTTATTGAAGTAGCTGCGATCCAGGTGGTAGGAATGCGATCCCAGGTACTGGACGTCGAGGCCGGTTGACTTGGTGAGTTGGCGCTGGACGCCGAAGCTCCACTGATTCATCGTGGCGGGCGGCAGGTGCCAGTTGTCGGTGATCCAGTTTTGCGACACTGCTGTATTGCAGCCGGCGCCGATCGGGTTGGAGAGTGACAGCGTCGGGGTATTCGGCAAGGACGTGCAGGTGGTCGAGTTGCCGAACGGCGGATTGGTTGTGAGGAACGTGAAGCTGTTCGTCTGGTTGGGATTGTAATAGATGCCGCCGCCCACTCGAATGACGGTCTTGTCATTGAGGCGGTAGGCCAGGCCCACGCGCGGCGCGAAGTTCTTGTGGTTGGGGTCATGGAAGCGGAAGCCCGGCGAGGGCACCGTGTCCGGTACGGGAGCGGTCTGCGCGGCGTTCAACTCGCGCGCGAATCCGGCGACCGAGTAGGGCACCGTCTGCAGTTCATACCGGATGCCGTAGTTCAGGGTCAGTTTTCTCGAAGCCTGCCAGTTGTCCAGCACGAAGAATCCATCCCGCCACGTGGCGACGTCGCCCTGATACTGCACCGTGGGTGTCACCAGATTTTGTACGAAGCCCATCATGAAATCTGCCGGCGCATAGCCCGAGAACTGGCCGTTAAATGAAAATATGCCGCGCGGGCTGTTGGCGGCGCTGCGCGAGGTGTACAACTTTCGAAATTCCAGGCCGGCCATGATGTTGTGGTTTCTCACCGTCCAACTGATCTGTTCCGATGCCTGCCAGGTGTGGTCGAGTTGGAACCAGTTGGTGCCGGAGTTGCCCCAACCGGAAAAGCCGCTGACGCTGAATTCCGGAGTGCCGGGATTCTTGCTCTTGGTGTCGGCATCGAAACCAGCGATCCCCAACTTGGTCCCGGCGTCCGCAATTCCATTCACGTAGAAGTAGTTGACGGAGTCTGTGTTGATCGCCTGGCGGCCGATTCGAAAATCGTTGATCAGGTTGGATTTCAAAGTGTGGGTATAGCCGGCGGTATAGTTATCGGTGATCGACGGGACTTCGGCCGCGTTATATGGGATGGCGTTGCCGTTGGCGATTTTTTGATCCTGCCGCTGGTAGCGGAAAAACAGCCGGATCTTGTCGCCGATGTTCTGATCTACGCGGTCCACGGTCCCGTCGCTGGTCAGCTTGGCGGGAAAGATGGTCGTGAAGTTTTGGGTGATCGCGTTCGGGTTGGTGGGCTTTACGTAATACTGCTGCAGCGCCAGCGCGATGGGCGAGAGTCGATTGGTCGGCACGATGTTCCCGGTGAAGGGAGTGTTGTTGTTGAGCGGATCCTTCACGATGGTGGGCGTCTGCGAGAAATTCCCGGCGAACATCTGTTCGGTCATCACGGTGTTGTTGGCCGACAGGCTCTGCCGCTTGTTGCGCAGCCGCTCCCACGATCCCATGAAGAACGTCTTGTCCCGGCCGTTGTAGAGTTTGGGGATTATCACGGGGCCATCGAACTCGAACCCGTACTGGTTCTGGCGAAGCGCGGTCTTTCTCGAAGTGGCGGGAAGAAAATAGCCGCGCGCGTCGAACGCATCGTTGCGGATGAACTCCACCAGGTTGCCATGAATCGCGTTCGTGCCGCCCTTGGTGACCATGTTGAGGTGCACTCCGAGGTAGGCGCCGTATTGGGCCGAATAGGTGCCGGTCTGGACCTCAACCTCCTGCACTGTTTCGACCATTGGCTGTGTGGGCGACGTCGTGATCAGGTTGTTCATGATGCTGATGCCGTCCAGCGACATGCTGTTCTGAATCTCGCGGGTGCCTGCGCCGATGAAGTCCTGGCCTGGGGGAACGCCTTGCGTACCCTTGGTGCCCGGCAAGACGCCCGGTGTCGTGGTGGCCAGCATCAGAGCATTGCGGCCATTCAAGGGGAGATCGGAAATCTGTTTGCTGGTGATGGTTGCGGAGATGGTGGCATCGTCGGTCTTGATCACCGGGGCCGCGGCTTCGACCGTGATGGACTCTTGCACCGAGCCGGGCTGGAGAGTGAAGTCGTTACGCACAACCTGATTGATGCTCACGATGCTGCCGGAATGTTTGACGCGGGAAAAACCGGGAAACTCGGCGGCGACGTCGTAGCTGCCTACGCGGACGAAATCGATGCGGTAGTTGCCATCCTGATTCGTCACGATGCTGTAGTTGTCACGCGTAGTGGTTTCGATAGCTGTGATTTTGGCGCCGGCTATGGCGCGTCCGCTGGAATCGGAAACGGTCCCCACCAGCGAGGTTGTGGTCGCGATCTGCCCGTAGGCGCAAATGGTTAAGGCCAACGATGCGGCGAGTATGCCCAAATAGTTTTTCATCGGATCATCCCCCTGTTCGAATTTGTTAACGGAACCCCTCCGGCCAGTGCCGCCGGTTTTTGCTGTGTTGGACGGAGATCTTATCAGATTCCAGCGCCGAATAGCACCTATCCCGGGATAGGTCTCGACGCAAAGTAGAAATGTCCTTATTCTCTGCGTGGAAATGTCCCAAAGCCGCACCGAGTGCGACCGCTGGAGCGTCGCAAACTACCGATTTTGTGCTGGAACAGCGGAGGACGAGCGGAGAAAGAAGGATCGCCCGCTCGCTGCGCAAACACCGCGAGCTCATCTTGAGTTATTTCGCGCTCAAAAGCTGCTTTCCAGCGGCGTCGTGGAGGGCTTGAACAACAAGGCCAAAGTCACCATGAGAAAATCGTACGGCTTCCGTACCTACCGTGTCCTCGAACTCGCCCTCTATCATTCACTTGGCAAGCGGCCCGAACCGGAGTCCACCCACGATTTCTTCTGACGAGCCTTTTTTGCGGTGCCCATGTCCTGCGCGAGAAGCGAAATTCCACATGGAACCTCCGCTTCAAATTCTTCCGAACTTTGCGACAGCTTCTTTGATCGACTTGAATTTCTCGATGAACGGCAGCATCTGGTGCTCGGTCTGGTCCAGATCTTGCGATTTCTTGAGGACTTCGGCGGCCCGGGCGCGCGGCACTACAGCCACGCCATCTTCATCGGCCACAATCAGGTCGCCGCCGTTGACGTTCACGCCGGCGCATTTCACCGGCACATTGACCCCGGCGAAGCGGAAATGATTAATGGTGGTGGAAGGCGCGATGCCGCGGCTGAAAACGGGGAACTGCAGGCGCGCGATCTGCGGCGTGTCGCGGATGGAACCATCGATTACGGCGCCGGTGAGGCCGCGCACCTTCATTGCGGTGGCCATCAGCGCCCCGATGCCGGCGTAGTCCAGGCCGCCTTCCAGCACCATGACGTAGACCGAACCGGGCGGCGCGGCATCGATGGCGTCGAGCATGCCTTGCGACGCGGCCGAGCCTTCCTTGTGCTCTTCCTTCCTCAGCAGCACAGTCACGGCGGGGCCGGCGAACTTGGTTTTGGCCACCGGCCGCATATCGTGCGACATGTAGGCCCTCTGCCCGTAGAGCTGCTCCATGGCATCGGCCACGGAGGCCACTTCCACATTGCGGAAACCTTCGATGAGAGGGTCGCCGGAGGGCTGCGCCAACACCCATCCGGCGAGCGCCAGCAATGGCAGCAGCGCGAGCATCAATTTGCGTTTCATGTTGAAGATCCTCTGGCAGAGCAAGCTTTCGCCAGCCCTGCCCTGTAGCAAGAGCTATGGCAGCCAAAGTTGAGGTGCGTCGCAGCCCCGCGGGCAGGTCCTGTGCAACTCTTTCGGCCAGTCGAGACGGCATTCCCCGGCACACGTATCCGAGAACAAATGGCGCAAACCCGCCCGGCTTCGTTACCTCTCCC
>JAOAPT010000087.1 GCA_025463045.1 Candidatus Solibacter sp. | reverse complement strand
GATTTTCGGCGACCACAGCGACGTGATGAGCGCGCGGTCGACGGGCTTCGGGATGCTGAGTTCTAACTCGGTGCAGGAAGTAATGGACATGGCGCTGATCGCGCAGGCAGCGACGCTCGAAGCGCGGTTGCCTTTCATGCACTTTTTCGACGGGTTCCGCACGTCGCACGAAGTCGCGAAGGTGGAGCAGTTGTCCGCCGATGACATCCGGGCGATGATCGATGAAAATCTCGTGTTCGCGCACCGCTCGCGCGCGCTGACGCCGGACCGTCCGGTGATTCGCGGCACGGCGCAGAATCCCGACGTGTATTTCCAGGCGCGGGAAGCGTGCAATCCGTACTATCTGGCGGCGCCGACGATCGTGCAGAACGCGATGGATAAGTTCGCGTCGATCTCGGGGCGTCAGTATCATCTATTCGATTACGTGGGCGCGCCGGATGCGGAGCGCGTGATCATCATCATGGGCTCGGGTGCGGAAGTGGCGCATGAGACGGTGGAAGCGCTGCTGGCGAAGGGCGAGAAGATCGGGCTGCTGAAAGTGCGGCTGTTCCGGCCGTTTGCGGTGGAGACGTTCGTCAAGGCGCTGCCGGAATCGGTGAAATCGATCGCGGTGCTGGATCGGACGAAAGAGCCGGGCGCGACGGGCGAGCCGCTGTATTGCGACGTGATCACGGCGCTCTGCGAAATGGGCGTGAGCAAGAAAGTGATCGGCGGACGGTACGGCCTTTCCAGCAAGGAATTCACGCCGGCGATGGTGAAGGGGGTGTACGACGAGCTGAAGAAGAGCTCGCCGAAGAATCACTTCACGATCGGCATTAAAGATGACGTGACGCACACCAGCCTGGATTACGATCCGGATTTCTCCACCGAGCCTGCTGGCACGGTGCGCGCGCTGTTCTACGGACTGGGCGCGGACGGGACGGTCGGGGCGAACAAGAACTCGATCAAGATCATCGGCGAAGAGACGGACAATTTCGCGCAGGGCTATTTCGTGTACGACTCGAAGAAGTCGGGCTCGATCACGACCAGCCACCTGCGGTTCGGCAACAAGCCGATCCGCTCGAGCTACCTGATCACGAAGGCGAACTTCGTGGCGTGCCACCAGTTCAGCTTCCTGGAACGCATCGACATGCTGAAGCTGGCGGAACCGGGGGCGACGTTCCTGTTGAACAGTCCGTTCGGCAAGGACGAGGTTTGGGATCATCTGCCGAAGCTGGTGCAGCGGCAGGTCATCGAGAAGAAACTGAAGTTCTATGTGATCAACGGCGACCAGGTGGCGAAGGACACCGGGATGGGCGGCCGTATCAACACAATCATGCAAACGTGCTTCTTCGCGATCAGCGGTGTACTGCCACGCGAGGAAGCGATCGCCGCGATCAAGTACGCGATCAACAAGACGTACGGCAAGCGCGGTGAGAGCGTGGTGAAAAAGAATTACGCCGCGGTGGACGCGGCACTCAGCCATCTGCATGAAGTGACCGTTCCGGACAAGGTTACGTCCCTGTTCGACATTCGTCCGCCGGTACCCGCCGCCGCCCCCAAGTTCGTGCAGGACGTGCTGGCGCAGATCATCGCAGGCAATGGCGACGACCTGCCGGTGAGCGCGATGCCGATCGACGGCACGTTCCCAAGCGGGACGGCGCAGTGGGAGAAGCGCAATATCGCTCTCGAAATCCCCGAGTGGGATCAGGAGTTGTGCATTCAATGTGGCAAGTGCGTGCTGGTGTGCCCGCATGGCGTGATCCGCGCGAAGGTGTACGACGACAGCTACCTGGGCAACGCTCCGGCGACGTTCAAAGCGGTGCCGGCTCGCTGGAAGGACATGAAGGAACGGATGTACACGCTGCAGGTGGCGCCCGAGGATTGCACGGGCTGCACGTTGTGCGTGCAGGTCTGCCCGGCGAAGAGCAAGAGCGAAGTGAAGCATCGCGCGATCAACATGGTGGCGCAGCCGCCGCTGCGTGAAACGGAAGCGGCGAACTGGGACTTCTTCCTGACGATCCCGGAGACAGACCGTAAGCTGCTGTCGCCGGGACAGGTGAAGGACATCCAACTGCTGCGGCCGCTGTTCGAATTCTCGGGTGCCTGCTCGGGCTGCGGCGAGACGCCGTACTTAAAGCTGCTGACGCAGTTGTTCGGCGACCGCGTGATGATCGGCAATGCGACGGGCTGCAGCTCGATCTACGGCGCGAATCTGCCGACGACGCCGTATTGCACGAACGAAGAAGGACGCGGACCCTCGTGGAGCAACTCGCTGTTCGAGGACAACGCGGAGTTCGGGCTGGGACAGCGGCTGGCCGTCGATAAGCAGAACGAATACGCCAGGGAACTGGTGTGGCGGCTTGGCGTCCCTATCGGCGAAGAGCTGGCGCAGGCGATCATCAACGCGGACCAGAAGACGGAGCAGGGCGTGTTCGCGCAGCGCGAACGGGTGGCGATCCTGAAGCAGAAGCTTTCGGGACTCGATATGTCCGAGGCGCGAGATTTGCTGAGCGTCGCGGATTCGCTGGTGAAGAAGAGTGTGTGGATCATCGGCGGCGACGGCTGGGCGTACGACATCGGTTACGGCGGGTTGGATCACGTGCTGGCCAGCGGGCGCAACGTGAACGTCCTGGTGCTGGATACCGAGGTGTACTCGAACACCGGCGGGCAGGCGTCGAAATCGACTCCACGCGGCGCGGTGGCGAAGTTCGCGGCTGGCGGCAAGCCGGCGGGCAAGAAAGATCTCGCGTTGATGGCGATCAGCTACGGCAGCGTGTATGTGGCGAAGGTCGCGATGGGCTCGAGCGATATGCACACGGTGAAGGCGTTCAACGAGGCGGAGGCATTCGATGGGCCGAGCTTGATCATCGCGTACAGCCACTGCATCGCGCACGGTTACGACTTGAGCTTCGGGCTGGAGCAGCAGAAGGCGGCGGTGAATTCGGGCTACTGGCCGCTGTTCCGCTACAACCCGGACCTGGCGGCGCAGAACAAGAATCCCTTTCAGATGGATTCGCGCGCGGCGACAATCGCGCTGAAGGATTACATCTACAACGAGACTCGGTATACGATGCTCGCGAAGAGCAATCCGGAGCAGGCGCAGAAGCTGTATAAGCTTGCTCAGGAAGACGTCGCTGCTAAGTGGACGTTGTACGAGCACATGTCCAAACAAGCAGGCAACGCGGTTGAGGAGGTACAGAAATGATCGACCTGACGAAATCGATTGACCTTTCGACGAACTACCTGGGCTTGAAGTTGAAAAGCCCGCTGGTCGCCTCCTCCTCGACGATGTGCCAGGAGGTGGGGAATATCCGCCGGCTGGAAGATGCGGGCGCGTCGGCGGTGGTACTGCACTCGTTGTTCGAAGAGCAGATCGATGTCGACAACGACCAGTTCGATCGCTTCATGACGGAAAGCGCGAATCTCTCCGCTGAGGCCACCTCGCATTTCCCAGATCTGCTGTACAAGGTGATGGGGCCGGACACGTACCTGAAACACATCGCCAAGTGCAAGGCGGCGGTCGGGATTCCGATCATCGCCAGCTTGAACGGGACGACGACGAACGGCTGGACGACGTTCGCAAAAGAGATGCAGCAGGCCGGGGCGGACGCTCTGGAACTGAATATCTACTACATCCCGGTGGACGCGGATACGGACGGCGCGGCGGTCGAGCGGAAGTATGTCGACCTGGTGCAGGCGGTTCGCAAAGAGGTGACGATTCCGGTGGCGGTGAAGCTCGGACCGTACTTCAGCTCGATGGCGAATATGGCTAAGAAGCTGGACGCGGCGGGGGCGGATGGACTGGTGTTGTTCAATCGCTTTTACCAGCCGGACTACGACCTGGAAGCTCTGGAGGTCGTGCCGAATTTGATTCTGAGCAACTCGCACGAACTGCTGCTGCGGCTGCACTGGATTGCGGTGATTTACGGGAGCGTGAAGGCGGACCTGGCGCTGACGGGCGGCGTGCATTGTGCGACGGACGTGGTGAAGTCGATGATGGCGGGCGCGCGGGTGGCGATGATGACTTCGGCGATACTGAAGCGCGGGATCAGCTATCTGGATACGATCACGACGGAACTGCTGGTGTGGATGGGCGAGCACGAATACGACTCAATTAAGCAGATGCAGGGGAGTATGAGTCGGAATGCGGTGCCGCAGCCCGGGGCGTTTGAGCGGGCGAATTATATGAAGGTGCTGAGTAGTTATGCGATGAGGTAAGGCTGGTGTAAGAAGTATTAGTCGGAAGTAGTAGCCGGAATGACGAGGGCGCCCGCTTTGAGCGGACGCCCTTCCCATTTTGATAGATATTGGGAATAATTATACAAACATGGGGCGTCCCCTCGAAACGTCTGTTGACTCCGAATGGGAGTCAGTATATGTTTTAGCTCACTCAAGACACCTGGAAGGAGGCCTCTCCGGTGACACGTACCTACCTCGCAGCATCCATCCTTGCATTGGCGTTTGGAAAGCTTTTCATCGCCCAAGTACCAGATGTGACGCTTAGCCCGTCACAGCTCAACCGCGCCATCAATTGCGACGAGAACGGCAATCTCTTTTGCCTGGACCGATATACTCGCACGAACTATGAAGGGAAGTACGTGGGCCATGACGAGCCGGCGTTGATCTTCTACAGCCGGACGCCCGGCTCCGGGAACCAGACTATCTACAATCTGATTCTGCCAAAGGACCCGCCAACGCTTCCCCGGCAGGATGGCACCGGAGGCACCTTCAATTTCCAGCTCCATCCCGCATTCTGGTTCGGGATGGCGATCTGCGACACGCAATCGGCCCCGGTTCCGAATAAGAACGGAGTTTGTATCCCGAATAGCGACAGTAACATTGCCAACAACACGAACTCAAACGCACCGGACTACATCGGCAAGCACGCGGGCACGGCGTTTCTGGAGTTGCAGTTCTATCCACCGGGCTGGATCGGTTCGCCGGGGCTCGTCTCGTCTAACTCATATTTCGCCGCGTTGAACATCGACAGTCTCTCGGTCAACATGCTTACTAATCAGGACAATAACAGCAGTTGCCTGAATCAGGTCGGCCAGGAGCCGGTGAATTTCGCTGTCGTAACGAGGAACGGCGTCCCGTTGTCTCCGGCTAACCCACTAGGCGCAGCAATCGGGACATCGAACATGAACCTGGCCAACGTCCTGCTCATGCGCCCTGGAGACCGGTTGCAGGTGACGATTCAGGATTCTCCGGGTGGAGTTCAGGTGTTGATCACCGACCTTACGACCGGCCAGTCCGGATCCATGGTTGGCGGACCGGCCGCGGGGTTCGGCCAAGTCGACTTCAATCCGTCGGTGGCTACCTGCACGGTCACACCCTATACATTCCACCCGATGTACAGCACGTCGAGCGAGAACACGCGCGTGCCCTGGGCGCTCCACTCATACAATATCGCCTTCTCCGATGAAATCGGACACTTCGAGTTTTGCAACGCGTTTAATACAAACCAGAACAGTCCCAGTTTCCTGGCGTGCACAGTCCCTGGCGCGACCGAGGTTGACCTCAGATTGGACGCTGACGTTTTCCCTTGCGTCTATCCGTTGTTCTTCGGCTTTCCTAACTCGTTTATACCGATTACCGGGTGTATAGGTAGCGACACCGATTTTGATGG
>JAOAPT010001017.1 GCA_025463045.1 Candidatus Solibacter sp. | reverse complement strand
CCCGCATTCCGCCGGAGCGGATCGCACGAGACGCGACCACACGCTTACAGACCGCCTTCAATTCCGGCTGCCACTCGACGTTTGAAGAGGCCGATCAAAATCTTCGACAGGACCCACAATTTGCAGGACAGAGCTGGATCAGCGAATGCCGCCAACTGCGGGAGCTCTTAGGTCCGTGGTCGCGATTCGACCTCCAACAAGTTCGGGTATCGGAGCCGGCGAAAGGTCTCCTGTTGGTCGGCACTGCTGGAGCCGCGACTTTCCAAAACGGGACCTACCGTACCGGCATGGTGTGGCACATCCACGACGGCAAAGCACGGCTCGTCCAACTCGGCGTGCTCAAGGGCGATCGGCAGATTCGCTTTCCGGGGCGGGACCGCAATCTTCCGAGACTTCGGAATATGGACCCGCCCCCGCCCAAATGGCTACCAAACCCTGCAGGCGTTGGAGCTCACCATCGGCTGTCCAGCCTTGCAGGAAAACGCCTTCTGGAATTCGGGCATATTCTGTAGCGTGCCGTTCACACGGAAGCGGCCGGGCGAGTGCGGGTCGGTCATCGCACGCGCACGCGCTTCCTGCGGCGCCATGTTCTCGCACCAGATCTGCGCGAAGCCGAGGAACAGGCGCTGCTCGGGCGTGTATCCGTCGAGCAGTTCCCGCTTGCTGCCGAGCGTATCCTGGAGCGCCATCAGTGCGATCCGGAGTCCGCCGTTGTCGGCGGCGTTCTCGCCGAGCGTGAGGCGGCCGTTCAGCTTCACGTCGTCGACGGACGTAAAGCCCGAGTACTCGTCGGCGATGCAAGCGGAGCGCTTTTCGAACTCGGCGCCATCTTTGGCGGTCCACCAGTCGCGCAGATTGCCGTCGCCATCGAACTTGCGGCCCTGATCGTCGAACCCGTGCGTCATCTCGTGCCCGATCACCATGCCGGCGCCGCCATAGTTGAGGGCGATGTCGCGCCGCGGGTCGAAGAACGGCGTTTGCAGAATGCCGGCCGGGAAGTTGATCGTGTTGTTCTGCGGGCTGTAGAACGCGTTGACGGTCGGGGTCGTCATGCCCCACTCGGTCTTATCGGTGGGCTTGCCGATCTTCTCGATGCGCTGCTCGTAGGACGCCTGCGCCGCGCGCATATTGTTGCCGAAGAAATCATCGCGCGCGATCGTGAGCTTGCTGTAATCGCGCCACTTCTTCGGTGAGCCGACATTATTGGTGATCGCCTTCAGCTTGGCGAGCGCGGCCTTCTTGGTATCTTCCGTCATCCAATCGAGCGTGCGAATGTCCTCGCCCATCGCCTTTTCGAGCGCCTCGACGAGCTGTGTGATCTGCTTCTTGGCGTCGGCGCCGAAGGCCAGCTCGATGTACTTCTGCCCAAGCAGGTCGCCGAGCGAACGGTCAACCACGACGACGCAGCGCGCGGTTCGCGGGCGCTGCTCTTTCGTTCCGGTGAGATAGCGGCTCCAGAAATCGAACGCCTCGTTTTCGAAATTCTCGGGCAGTGCCGATGAAGTCAGGCGGAGCAGGTGATAGGCGAAATACGCACGCCAGGCGTCGATCGGCAGCGCGGCCAGGTCGGTCGAGATTTTCTTGAAGTAGTCGGGCTGGCTGACGTTAGCGACGTCGAATTTCGGCGCTCCGGTGCCTCCCAGGTAACGACTCCAGTCGAAGTTCGGCGTCAACGCGGCAATCTCCGGGAGAGTCATCATGTGATACGTCTTGTTCGGGTCGCGCATCGAGACGCGATCCATCGCGTCCTTCGCCAGAATCGTTTCCAGGTCCATCACCATCCGCGCTTTCACGCCGGCCGTCTCGGCGGAATCGCCCGCGAGTTGGAACATCTTCTTCATGTGCTCCACAAAACGGGCGCGCGTTTCCACGCTCTTCGGATCTGTCTTAAGATAATATTCGCGATCGGGCAGCGAAAGCCCGCCTTGCCCGATTCCTGCGATTGTGCGATTGGAATCCTTCGCGTCGGGGCGCGCTCCGAAAGTGAACAGCACGCCGATTCCCACACGGTGCAGGCGTGCCAGTTCGTCGATGACGTCCGGCATCCGCACCATCGCGTTGATGCGATTCAGTTCGGGCGTGATCGGTTCCAGGCCGCGCTTGTTGATGGTCGCGGTATCCATGCAGGCGGCATAAGCGTCGCCGATTTTGGCGTCGAGGGGGCTGCGCTTCGCAGTCACGACGGCAGCGCCCTGGAGAATATCGAGCAGGACCTTTTCGTTATGGTTGCTCAATTCGGTGAACCGCCCCCATCGCGCGCGGTCGGACGGCAGCGGATTGGCCGCGACCCAGTTCCCGCATGCGTATTGGTAAAAGTCCACGCACGGATCGACGGTCTTGTTCATGGCGGCCGTGTCGAGGCCGGAGGCAGAGCGCGTCTGTGCAACTGCAAACAGGGGCGCGGCAAGGGCAATCAGAAGACGTAACTTCATATTCGTACCGGAAGTTCCGATTTTAGCTCAGCACGGGAACGGTAAACTAGATGGTTTATGAGAAGTTTCACAGTTTGTCTGCTGGCCGTGCTGTCCTTCGCGCCGGCATACGGGCAGAAGGCGTTTGAATTCTGGCCCGGGGCGGCATACGATTCCAAGATTCCGACCGTGCGCCAAGTCCTGGGCTACGACCCGGGCGACAAGGTGACGAACCACGCCGGCCTGGTCCGCTACATGGAAGCGCTCGCCGCCGCCGCGCCGGCGCGAATGAAGATCTTCGAGTACGGCGAGAGTTGGGAAGGCCGGAAGCTGATCTACGCCGCGATCGGCAGCGAAGCCAACATCCGCAAACTCGCCGAGATCAAAAGCGGAATCCAGCGCCTCGCCGATCCGCGCAAGACGAACGAGGCGGACGCACGCAAGGTGATCGCCGGACTGCCCGCCGTAGTCTGGCTGTCGTATGGCGTGCACGGGAATGAGATCTCATCGCCTGATGCTGCGCTGCAGACCGCCTATCACCTGCTCGCTGCGCGCAACGACAAGATCGTCGAAGACGTGCTGGCGAAGGTCGTCGTGCTGATCGATCCGACGCAGAATCCCGACGGGCGCGATCGCTTCGTTCAGTATTACGAGCAGACGCGCGGGCTGGTGCCGGACGCGAGCCCGGTGTCGGCCGAACACAACGAGCCGTGGCCCGGCGGGCGTGCCAATCACTACCTGTTCGACCTGAACCGCGATTGGATCGGCCTGACGCAGCCCGAGATTGCGAGCCAGGTGAAGACGCTCCGCGAGTGGCTCCCGCTGGTATACGTGGACCTGCACGAAATGGGCGGCGAGAGCACGTATTTCTTCACACCCGAATCCGACCCGTACAATCCGAACCTGACACCGAATCTGCGCCAGAGCCTGACGCTCTTCGGCAAGAACAACGCGAAGTGGTTCGACCACTACGGCTTCGACTACTTCACGCGCGAACAATACGACGCGTTCTATCCCGGGTACGGCGCGAGCTGGCCGCTCTACTACGGCGCGCTCGCGATGACCTACGAACAGGCGTCAGTGCGCGGCCTGGTTTTGCGCCGATCCGACGATACGCTGCTTACGTACCGCGATACGGTCCGGCATCACTTCGTGGCCTCGGTCTCGACGCTTGAGACGGCGGCGGAGAATCGCGAGAAGCTGCTGACCGATTTCTACCACTACCGGGCGACGGCGGTGGAAGAGGGACAAAAGGAAGCGATCAAGGAGTACATTCTGCCGCGCGGCGTCGACGCAGCGGCGACCGACAAGCTGGTCGGCATCCTGATGGAGCACGGCATCGAGGTCAATCGCGCGAAGGCTCCGTTCCAATCGGCTGGCCGCGAATTTGCGGCGGGCACATACGTCGTTCCGATGGCGCAGCCTTCGAAGCGCTTCATCCGCACGCTGCTCGATCCGGACACGAAGATGGACGATCAATTCGTCGCCGCCGAGGAAGCGCGCCGCAAGCGAAAGCAGCGCACGGAAATTTACGACGTCACGGCGTGGAGTCTGCCGCTGCTGTTCAACGTGGAGGCGGTGGCGAGCAGTACGGTATCGACCGGCAGCTTTGCGCCGGCCTCACCCTCGCGCGTCATGCCGGGGCAGGTCCATGGCGGCGCGGCGAGCGTCGCGTACCTGGTGCCGTGGGGCAATCAGGCGGCCGGGCGACTGCTCACGGCCGCGCTGCGGCAGGATCTGAAAATCGATTCGAGCGATAAGCCTTTCACGCAGGCCGGCATCAAATTCGCCGCCGGCAGCCTGATCCTCAAGGTTGCCGCGAACCCCGCCGATCTCGGCGAGCGTATGACGCGCCTCGCGCGGGAGACCGGCGCGGAAGTGTATGGCGCGAATTCGGGATGGGTCGACGAGGGCGTGAATTTCGGCAGCCGCTCGGTGGTGCCGATCAAGAAGCCCGCGATCGCGCTCGCGTGGGATACGCCCACGCAATCGGGCTCGGCGGGTGCAACGCGCTTCATTCTCGAGCGGCAATTTGGCTACCCCGTGACACCGATTCGTACGGCGCAACTCGCGGGCGCCGATCTCTCGAAATTCCAGGTGCTGATTCTGCCCTCGGGCGGTAACTACGCGAGCGTGCTCGGCGAGAGCGGCGTGGATCGCGTGAAGGACTGGGTGTCCGCCGGCGGCACCCTGATCGCGCTCGGCGATGCCGCGGCCTTCCTGCAAAGGGCGGAGCTGATGGAACTTCACCAGGAGAACGCGCTGCGCGAAGGCGAAGAGAAGAAACCCGACAAAGACGAGAAGCCCCCGGTGCGGGTCCCCGGCACCGCGATCGCGAATGAGGCCGATTTCGACAAAGTGACACGCGCCACCACCGAGTTGCCCGACAGCGTGCCCGGCGCTATCGCGCGCGTGAAGATCCGCCCTGACTACTGGCTGACCGCCGGTGTCCCCGAGACGGTCTTCACGATGGTCGAAGGGCGCGCGATCTTCGCTCCGCTGAAATCCGACAAAGGAATCAACGCTGCGTATTTCGATGCCGCCGACAAATTGGTGGCGAGCGGCCATCTCTGGGCGGAGAACAAGAAGCAACTGGCATTCAAGCCGGTGGTGGTCTCAGGCACATCGGGCCGTGGAATTGTCGTGGGGTTCACGCAGGACCCGAGTTTCCGCGCGATCAGCGACGGCATGAATCTGCTCTTCCTCAACGCGGTGTTCCGCGGCCCGGCGCACGCACGCGGCGGCGCGAGCGAATAATCACCGGCGGAGTCTGCCGAGCAGGCGCGCGCATTCCGGAATTC
>JAOAPT010000776.1 GCA_025463045.1 Candidatus Solibacter sp. | reverse complement strand
TAATGAACACAGGCGCGGGCAACGTGAGCGCGGAGAGCATTACGGAAAACCCGGATGCGCGCGCATTTATGCCGACCGGAAATTGTCGCCGCCGGACTCCGGCGCGCCGAGAGACGCTTACCGCGGTCAAGGCGGTCTCCTGGATGTCGAGATCGATCCGAACTTCGCGGGTAATGGGTTGGATGCACGCCTGATTCCCGATCCGCGGCTGGGCCTGTTTGACTTGTCGACAAAGCCGAAAAAAAGGCGCCGCGGTGCGTCCAAGGCACTGATCAGACTCACCTTGGACGGCAATCGCGTGACCAATATGGACAAGCGCATTCGCGGCGTCGCGCAGGCCCCGGATGGGGCGGTGCTGTTACTCGTCGATGGCGACTACGGTGAGTTGCTTCGACTTACGCTCGGACCCGTCACGACATGTCATAAGTGACGGCTGGGCGCGGGGATGACCACCGCTCCCTTACGGTCGCGGCTCGGATTTTCGCAGGTCGACGATGGCGCCGACTGGTCGACAGGTAGGCTGCGTCAACGGTCAGTAGGCGCCAGTAAGCAACGATAAACTGTGGCATCCGAACTGCGGTAACTGCCTGCAGTTATGACCCCAACAATCGAGGAGATTCAGGCATGAGCATCACACCTAATAGTCCGAGCGGTTCGACCAAGACCGGCCCGCTCCCGGCCGGGACACAGGCGCCGGACTTTCAATTGTCGACCACGCCTGACCAGCGTGTCTCCCTCAGCGACTTCCGCGGCCAGCCGGTGATTCTCTTTTTCTACCCGGCCGACTGGAGCCCTGTATGCGGCGACCAGACAGCCCTATATAACGAGCTGCTGCCGGAGTTTCGGCGCTTTAATGCCGCCCTGCTCGGGGCTTCGGTGGACGGAGCGTGGTGCCATCTCGCCTTCGCCAAGCATCGGAACCTGCACTATCCGCTCCTGTCCGATTTCGAACCTAAGGGGCAAGTTGCCCGCACTTATGGAGTGTACCGAGCAGGCGATGGGACCTCAGAGCGCGCGATTTTCGTGATTAATTCGGAAGGTGTTATCCATTGGAGCTATCTCTCGCCGATTGGCGTGAATCCGGGTGCGGACGGCATTCTAAACGCACTGGAAGAGCTCGCGGCTCAGAAAGAACCACAACTGGAGGAAAAGAAATGACACAGAGCATGCTCACTCTACCGGTCAGTGGACGCGACCACACGCTGGGACCGGCGAACGCGCCGGCTACGCTGCTGGAATACGGCGATTATGAATGCCCGCACTGCGGCGCGGCGTACCCGGTCGTCGAAGCTCTACGGGAGAGACTCGGGGATCGGCTGCGGTTCGCATATCGCCATTTTCCACTGTCGCAAATCCATCCTCACGCCGAGCTTGACGCCGAGGCGGCCGAAGCGGCAGGCGCGCAAGGAAAGTTTTGGGACATGCATCACGCCTTGTTCACGCACCAGGATGCGCTCGACGGCGCACACTTGATGCGATACGCGGCGGCAATCGGCCTGGATATGGGCGCATTCCAGCGTGATCTTGAGACGCAAGCCTATGCCGGGCGCGTGCGGGAAGATTTCATGAGCGGAGTTCGGAGCGGCGTCAATGGCACTCCCACATTCTTTATCAATGGCGCCCGCTATGAGGGGTCTCACGATTTTGCCACGATGTTGGAGGTGCTCAATACGGTGGTTGAAGCTGCGGTGGTTGAAGCTGCGGTGGTTGAAGCTGCGGTAGCAGAAGCCAGCCGGCGCGAGGCGGTCCGTTAAAAGTTTCAGGGGACGGCATGGGGAAGCGCGCAGCCGAGCGGAGACGTTTAGCGACGGAGTATTGGCCATCGTAATTACCCTGCTCGTGCTGGATCACGGTGGGGCATCAGCGTGGCAGAGCTGCAACCAAAGAGAAAACCTTTAGCCGCCGATGAACGCCGATGAACGCCGATAAAAAAAGAGGGCTCAGGGTTAAACTGGTCGGGCGACGAAAGTGAACGTTAGTAGGACAGAAGGCGATGATTCGTTGTGGATCGAACCGGCGGGACCGGGCTTGTACCGGCCAATCGCCAACCTGCACAACCTGGGACGGCCTCACGGCACGAATCATTGGGGCGACCGGATTCGCGGTGTCTCGTTTTCCGGTGCACCGTCGGGCAGCAACGAGAACCGAACGATCATTCAGCTTCGCGCTTTGTCCGGCCAGGTTCAATTCGCGCCTCGTCCCGGCGCTGGAGGGCGCCGGCAAGGCCCAAGGGTGATGCTGGGGCGCGCTGCGCGATCACGCTGCGACGCGCCAATGGATTGCAGAATCGAACCGGAGTTACCGCGCAGCGATCGGCACCCCAGGCACGGATGTAAAACTCCCGGATGTGCTGAAGCGCAGACCCAGACCTGTGACCGTTCCGTTTCCCGTGTGTTGGAATTCGATGCTTCCGCGACGTCCCTTACTGGCGGCCAGTCTCTCCGCGACGACGAACGCAGTGTGACCACGAGCGATCAGCGGAACGCCAAACTGACCCAATATGAGCCCATTTTCATCGCGGACGATGGCGACGAGATTGGCCCGGTCCGCACCGGGGTTGACCATCGCAATGCCGGTAGAAAACCCCGCGGAATTATCGAAGGGAAGAATCAAACCGGGCAGACCCGTACCTTCCAGTGGCGCTGTACCTTCCGAGTCCCGGCCATCCTGGCCTCGCTGGCGGAAGATGGCAAAGCCGGCGAAGGGCCTGAAGCTGGCCACATCCGCCCAGCCTGTCGCGGTCTCGGAATTAGGAGGAGCCTCCGATTCGATTAGTAGTGTTGCCAGCGCCGGAACGACTCGAACGACTACGGAGGATACTTGGGGCTGTGAAGTTCCTTCCTGCGTGATGATGAGGGGCAGCACTAACGGCATCCCGTCATCGTTTTGGAAAGTTACCGTGACTGAACTCGCGCTAGATGAGAGGTTTAGTAGCGTCAGCGTGGTCTTCCAACCTCCGCCGGATGCGATCTGACTGATGGAACTGTGACCCGGTGTGACCTGCTGCGCCAAGGCTGATGTCGCAGAAGCGATAACAAGAGCGGCGAGGAACATCCGGACGAATCGTTGCATGGCCCATTCTCCTTCATTGATGGCGCTGATGCCGACCACGCAGGCGACGGTAATAGCGGGCTAGCGGCGACTGAGCGTTGAGATTCACGGAACGGTGCGTGAGTTACCGGACCACGGTGACTGCGGTCGAATGGCCCGCAATCCCCTGCTGTACGGTCAGGGGGAGATCGGGTCCCGTGGGAACATCCGAGGGGAGTGCCACATCGAGCTGCCATACGCCGGCAAAACCCGGTGCCAAGCCGCTGTAACTGATCGCCAGTTGCCGTCCCGTGAAAAACACATTTGGATTGGACGTGCTGGTGGAGAGCGGCTGAGCGGGTGCGGCGACACCGTCGTCCACGGCGGGGTTGACCGCACCTTGGCCGGTTGCGTAGATATGCAACACTTCTCCAGGATGGGCGGGGTTGTTGGCCGAGTTGGCGCGCCCGTCCTGGTTGGCCACGGCGAAGATGCCGGGGGCATACGGAATCACAGTGACCGGCGCGCGAGCGATCACCTGTCCGCCGACACGCACCTCGGCAAGGACTTGTCCCGGAGTTTGGGCTGCCGGGACCTGGAAATTGAGCTGTCCGCTCGAAACATAGTAGAGCGGCGCTGCTTTTCCGGCGACGAGCACTTCGGTCTCGGCGAGTTTGCGAGGAAGGGGAAAGGCGCCGGCGGACGTCGTCGCCGACCCGCTGAATTTTCCAAACAGCGATGCGATCGAACCGGGCGCCACCGGCATGCCCGCTGTGAAGGTGGCGGCGTTGACGGCGACGGCATCCGCCGCCGGCTCCATCACCCAAACCTCCGTCGACGACGGCAGGGTATTCGCGCTTACCACAACGGTAGAGGGCTTGTAGAGGACCGGGGAAAAGGACGCGGCCGCTTCGGGGAGCCCGGCGGTTTGTGCGGCTCCGCCCAAAGGCGTGCGGTAGTGCATAAGAATCGCGACTCTGGGCTTCAGCTCATTCACATAGGCGGCCGCGCGTTCGGGAGTGATGGTAAAGAATCCACCTGCCGGAAGGAAGATGACATCGAGATTCTGCAGGTCGGCGAGTTGCGCGGGAGTCAGTTGATCCTGCCCCAAATCGCCGAAGTGGGCGATCTTGAGACCGGACTGATTCCAGCGGACGATGGTATTCGGCCCACGGAGGGAGCCGTTCTGATTGTCGTGATACCCGGGTATCAGGACGAATTGCAGACCGGCGGCGGTGACTTCCTGCCTCGTCGTTGTGGGACGTCCATCGATCAGGGTGAACTTCCCGCCAACGCCGGCCGAGTTGTTGTGGTCCGTGTGGTTGTGGGTGATCGTCACCGCATCCGCGTTCAACGAAGGCAGCGTGTAGCCTATCGATGGCGCTGGAGGGTCGGTGACGACGGTGGGTCCGGCGTCGCTGCGCAGTACGAACGAGGACTGCCCGACCCAGGAAATCGAGAGATTGGGCGACTGGGCGTACAGCGTGGCGGAAAGTAGGAAGAGGGAAACGGCGGCGCGGGTCATGAAAGTGCTCCTCTGGCGATTAATGCATAACGTCTCTGGTTCGAGCGAGGCGAACATGTAAACTCTACGGGTCAAACGGGTCGCGGCGTACATGTAAGTGGTGCTTTGGAGAGGGAGGGATTTAGAAGGTAGGCGCTAAAGGCGATGAAGAATTGGCGAGCGAACGAGCTTTGGCCTTTTGCGGCGTGACCACCGCTTCCTGACGGTCGCGGCTCGGTTTTTCAAGAGAAATGGCGTGGGTGATTAAAAACGCTACTCGAGTTTCGGGTAAGAAACAGCCGGCTCACCGGCTTCGGCGCGGTCGTCGATACATCGAATGGCACCGGCCAAAGAGGCTTTACAGCGAGAGAAAGCAAGACTTCAGGTATCGAGCAGAGCGCCGCCGAAATCCTGGAGAGCATGGCCGAATTCATGGCAATTGACCGCGACTTCTTCAGGCGCATCAGGCACATCAATCGTGGCGCAACGCCAGTATCGGGGCAATCCGGGATGCTCTACGCGCGGGCACGTAGGCCGCCAGCATCGCCGCCACGAACAGCGACGGCACGACGACGACGTAAGCCAAGACGTCGACACCGCCGATATTGAACAGCATGGAATTGAGCAGGCGCTCGACGGCGAAGCCCATCGCCAGGCCGATGACCGTGCCCATGCCGACCAGCGCGAGACCCTTGCCCAGCACGAGGCGCAGCACGTCGGCGGGGCCGGCGCCGAGCGCCATGCGGATACCGATTTCGCGCGTCCTGCGGCTCACGTTGTAGGCCACCAGTCCGTAGAGACCAGCGATGGCCAGCAGCAGGCCGACGGCGCCCATCGTCCCTACCAGTTCGATCGCGACTCCCGGCCCTTCGACGGCGTTGTACCGATATAACTCCTCATAACTTCTCGTCTGTAACATGGGGAGGTTCGGATCTAGCGTGCGGACGACGTCCTTCACGGACTTGACGAGTTGCTGGGGATCGCCGTACGAGCGCAGCAGCAGGACCATGCGCGGGATGGGATGCTGGGCGAGCGGGAGATAGATGAAATCCCGAGGGCGTTCGGTAGTGCTTCGATACTTGATGGTCTGGGCGACGCCGACGATCTCAACGGGCGTGCCGGCGCGGTGGTCGAGGCGGATGTGTTTGCCGATCGGATCGGCGCCCGGCCAGTAGTGTTTCGCGAACTGCTCATTGACGACGGCGACACGCGGCGACAACGCGGTATCGGACGCGAAGAAGGCGCGCCCGCGCAGAACGGCTATCCCCATGGTCTCGAAGTAGCCTTCGTCAATGGTGTCCATGGTCGAAGTGAAGTTTTCGCGATCGCGGGGAAGCTGGAAGCCGCCGGGTACGAAGGCGAGGCCGTCGAAGTTGTCGAGGCCGAGCGGAGGATTCTGGGTGAGCGCGGAAGCCTGCACTCCGCTGACGGCCCGCACACGTTCGGCGAGGAGCTTGTAGAACTGCTGCGACTGCGCCGCGTTGTACTGCACAAGGCGCGGATCGAAACGCACCATGAGGAGATGATCTTTGGCGAAGCCGGTGCCCTCGACCAGGCTGCGGTTGAAGCCGCGAACCATGAGAAAGGATGCCGTGAGCAGCATCAGCGAAGTCGAGACTTGCGCGATGACGAGCAGGTTGCGGCCCCACAGGCGTTTGCGTCCGGGCACGTCGACGTCGGCGGCCTTGAGCGCGATCAACAGGTCGGCGCGCGTGCTTTGGAGAGCGGGCGCGAGGCCGCAGAGGAGCGCGCTCAACAGGGACAGGGCGAGGCAGGCGAGCAGGACGCGCGCGTCCATGCGGAACGGCACGGTGACCGGCAACTCGCTGGGAATCCGGAAGGTGCTGAGGAACGAGATGCCCGCGTAGCCGACGGCGAGGCCGCCCAGGCCGCCGAGACAGGCGAGGATGAGGCTTTCGGTCAACAGCAGCCGGACCAGGCGGAAGCGGCCGGCGCCGATCGCGAGGCGGACGGCGATTTCGCGGGTTCGCGTGCGGGCGCGGCTCAGGAGGAGCCCCGCGACATTGGTGCACGCGACCAGCAGGACGGCCAGGGCGAGGATCGCGAAGATGACGATGAACTTCCACGGGCCGCCGCCGGCGTCGTTGCGGGTCTGCATTTCGAACTGGGTGTGCACGGCGGCGCCGCGGTTGCGGTTGAGTTGCGGATACTCGCGCTCGAAGCGCTGCGCGAGGACGGCGAGCTCGCTGCGGGCCTGTTGCAGCGTGGTGTCGGGTTTCAAGCGCGCCTTCACTTCCAGGTCGCGGGCGTCGCGGTCCTCGAAGAAATTCTTTTGCGGGTTGGTCGAGAATACGGACGCCATGGCGAGCGGCATGTAGAAATCGGGATGGCCGAAGATCTGCATTCCCGGGAAGGTGTCGGGCGCGACGCCGATGACGGTGAACTCCTTCCCGTTGAGGCGGATCGTCTTGCCGGCGACGGACGGGTCGCTGGAGAATTCCTGCTTCCAGAACTCCGGCCCGAGCACCACCACGGCATCACGGCCCGGCACGCGATCTTCGTCGGCGCGAAAGACGCGGCCGAGGCGCGGCTCCACGCCGAGCACCTGGAAGTAATTGCCGGAGACCATCATTCCGCCCCTGACGCGGGGCGTGCTGGCGGGGTCGGCGCTGAAGCCGACGGCCGCGAGAGGTGCGTTGGCGATTACGCCCTGGTAGCGGGTGGTGTGGTAGCGGATGTCCAGATATTCACGATAGGAGAACGCGTCGAAGGCGTTGTCGTGCGAAGTGCTCACGAGGCTGACGACACCGCGGGGATGGGGCACGGGGTAGGGCCTGAAGATCAGGCCATCGACCATGCTGAAGGTGGTCGAGGTCATGCCGATTCCGACGGCGAGCGTGATGGCGACGAAGGCGGTGAAGGCGGGCGTGCGGCGAAGGCTGCGGAGGGCGTAGCGGACGTCGTCGAGGAAGTCGGTCAGCCAATGGATGCGGCGCGTGTCGCGGATCTCTTCTTTGCGCTGCTCCAGGCCACCCATGGCGCGCATCGCGCGATTGCGTGCGTCTTTGGGGGAGAGCCCGGCGGCGATGCCTTCCTCGATTTTGTGCTCCAGGTGGAACTGGAGCTCCTCGTCGAGTTCCTGTTCCAAACGGCCGCGGCGCAGCATCGACCTGAGCCGTAAGGGCGCTGTGAACCACCAATGCTCGATCCGCATGATTGTCTATACCTCCGAAGTCTGGATGACGCGCGAGATGGCAGAGGACAGGCGCTCCCAATTGGCCACCTCCGATACGAGATGCCGCTTGCCGAGGCGGGTCAGTGAGTAGAACTTCGCGCGCCGGTTGTTCTCGGTCTGCTTCCACTCGGCGGTGATCCAGCCTTCCTGCTCCAACTTGTGCAAGGCCGGGTAGAGGGAGCCTTCGCTGACCTGCAGCACGTCGCCGGAGACAGATTTCAGGCGCAGCGTGATGGCCCACCCGTGCAAAGGCTCGAGGGCGAGGATCTTGAGGAGGAGCAGATCGAGAGTGCCCTGGACCAGGTCGTTCGGCTTGCTCATATCGGTATCCGAGATGAGTATACGCGGGCTTCCCTCGGTAAGCAAGGGGAACTTTTCGGGCTGAGCAAACAAAGAGAAAACCTTTAGCCGCCGATGAACGCCGATCAACGCCGATAAAAAAGAGGGCTCAGGGTTGAACTGGTCGAATCTGGCGGATGTAAGAAGAGCTTTGGCCATCGATAGGGGGGATGAACACGGATCAACGAACGCGTTCGGGCCACAGGGAGGGGCCGTGGGAGTAAAGGGTATCGGCGATTTTGTTTGCACGGGGCGAAAGAACAAGTGCATAAGGTCAGCATTCAGGGGAGCGACTACTCAATGGCGTAATCGACGGATCAAGTCGCAGATATGCCGGGTAGGTGCTGCCCACGATGGAAGGTGTCATACACAGCGTGCTATTGCGCGATTGTTGCCGGGACCGTTGGAGCTTTTTGCTGATAACGGGTTCGCCGCATC
>JAOAPT010000770.1 GCA_025463045.1 Candidatus Solibacter sp. | reverse complement strand
AGGCCATCCTGGCCCTCGCTGCCGCGGCCTTCCTCACCGAACTCCTCTCGCCCTACCATCTGCTTTCCCGCTGGCCGCTCGCGATCGGGTGGACCCTGATTCTCGCGCTCCTCTTCCTCGCATCGCGTCCTCGTTTCTCGCGCGCGAATATCCTCCTCTACGTACCCTGTTTCCTCATTGCCATCCCCATCGCGCTCGCCGCCATCATCAGTCCGCCGAACTCCGCCGACGCGATGGCCTACCATCTGCCGCGCGTCATCTATTGGGCGCAATATCACACCGTCGCCTTCTTCCCTACGCCGTATTACAACCAGGTCATGCTCGCCCCGCTTGCCGAGTACGTGACGCTTCACACCTACCTGCTCACCGGCGGCGATCATCTCGTGAACCTGATCGCTTTCGCCGCATACTGCGGCAGCGTCCTCGGAGTATCCGCGATCGTGGCTGCCCGCAAACTCCCGCCCCGCGCACAAGGTATCGCCGCGCTGGTGTGCGCGACGCTCCCCAACGCGATCCTCCAGGCCTCTGGCGCGAAGAACGATTTTCTGCTCACCTTCTGTCTCGTCTGCGCCGTCTACTTCGCGTTCCGCCGCGACGCCCTGCCGCTCGCACTCTCCATCGCGCTCGCCATCTTCACCAAAGCCACGGCCTATCTCTTCCTCCCGCCGCTCCTCATTTACGTGGCCTTCACGCTCCCGCGCCGGAAACTGCTCTGGATTCCCGCCGCCATCCTGCTCATCAATGGACCGCAGTACGTGCGCAACGTCAAACTCAGCGGCAGTCCGCTCGGCTACGATTCCGCGCAGGGCGATGGCGTCTACCGCTGGCGCAACGAATCGCCTGGCCTCGCGTCGCTCGCGTCGAATGCGCTGCGCCACACTTCGGAGCAACTCGGCGCGCGCAGTCCGCGCTGGAACGATGCCGTGTACAACGCAGTCCTGCGCGCACACCGCGCCCTCGCGCTCGACCCCAACGATCCTGGCACCACATGGCCCGGCAGCCACTTCGCTCCGCCCCTCAACGCCAATCACGAAGCGAACGCCAACAATCGCTGGCACCTCCTGCTGTACCTACTGGCCGCGATCTTCGCCTTCGCCACCCGCGATCGCGTGTGGAGCCTCTATGCCGCCGGCCTGTTCGCCGCGTTCCTTTTCTTCTGCCTATACCTGAAGTGGCAGCCCTTCCTCGCGCGCCTCGAACTCCCGCTTTTCGTGCTCGCCGCTCCGCTCGCCGCATTCTTCCTCTCGCGCCTGCCGCACCCCGCGATCGCGATTGCCGTCTGTCTTTTCCTGATCGCCGGCACGCGCCTCCCGCTCTTCGAAAACTGGACGCGTCCGCTCAAAGGTCCGCACAGTCTCTTCGCCACCACTCGCGACGACGCCTACTTCAACGATATGTCGCAGTGGAACAATCGCGCGTCCTACATCGAGTCCGTCGACCGCACCGCGCGTTCCGGTTGCAGCGTCGTTGCCATGGACATCACGGAGAATCAGCTCGAGTATCCCTTCCAGGCGCTCCTTCGCGAACGGAATCCGCGCGTGCGCTTTTTCCACTCCATGCCCGGCGTCGCGATCTACGAGCGTCCGTGTGCCGTATTCTGTCCAGATTGCGTGGGAAATGAGCGCAAGCTCAAAGTCCACGGCATCGGGCCGCCGATCGAAATCGGGCGCTTCCTGCTCTTTCTCGCGCCTGCAAATACGCCATACTAGACTTCATCACAATGACACCTACGTCCCTTCGAATCGCCGCCGCCGCGGCCCTCGCGACCGCCCTGCTCTCTGCCCAGGCCCCCGGCCGCCAGAAGCGCTCCGTCACCGATGCCGAAGTGCAGCGCGTCCACAAGAGCACGCTCCTCCTCGACGCGCACAACGACGTCACCAGCGCCACCGTCGCCGGCATGGACATCGGCAAATCGAATCCCGATCACATGACCGACATCCCGCGCATGAAGGCAGGTGGAATGGGCGCGCAGATCTTCGCAGTGTACGTCTCCGGCAGCTACGTCGAAGGCAATCACGCCGCCAACCGTACCCTGCAGATGATCGACACCGTGCGCCACGACATCATCGCCATGCACCCGAACGACTTCATGTTCGCCGGCACCGTGGCCGACATTCGCCGCGCGCATAGCCAGCACAAAATCGCCGCGCTCCTCGGCATCGAAGGCGGACACTCCATCGAGGACAGCCCGCGTCTTCTCCGCGATTTCTACGATCTCGGCGTCCGCTACATGACGCTCACGCACAGCAACAGCAACCACTGGGCCGACTCCTCCGGCGATACCAACAAGCCCAACAACGGCCTGTCGCCGCTCGGCAAGGAAATCGTCGCCGAGATGAATCGCATCGGCATGATCGTCGATATTTCGCACGTCTCCGACAAGACGTTCTACGACGCGCTCGAAGTCAGCAAGGCGCCCATCTTCGCCTCCCACTCCTCCTGCCGCGCGCTCTCCCCCGCCCCGCGCAATATGACCGACGAGATGATCGCCGCGCTCGGCAAGAAGCACGGCGTCGTGCAGATCAACTTCGCCTGCGACTTCCTCAATCCCGACGTCTTCGCCGAAAATGAAAAGACCCGCGCCTCCACCGTCCAACTCCGCGACGAACTGATGAAGAAATACGCCACTGACCCCGACGGCCTGCAGAAAGCCTTCCGCGAATCCCGCACCGCCGCCGGTGCCACTAAGCGCGCCACGCTCGCCGACGTCGTCAAGCACATCAATCACGTCGTCCAGATCGCCGGTATCGATTCCGTCGGCCTCGGCAGCGATTTCGACGGCATCGATTGCGCCCCCGAAGGCCTCGACAGCGTCGACAAATGGCCCAACCTTACAAAGGCCCTCCTGGAGGAAGGCTACACCGCCGCCGATATCCGCAAGATCTACGGAGAAAATTTCCTCCGCGTCCTATCCGAAGTCGAACGCGTCTCGAAGTCGTCCCACTAAACCATGATCAGCCGCCGACGATCTCCGATAAAACACCATCATCATTCTTCGTTTTATCGGCGTTCATCGGCGTTCATCGGCGGCTAAAGATTTTTAGAAGTTAATGCCGTCCTTCTGGCAAACACTCACTAAGTTCGATCGCAAGGCCCTCGCCCCCGCGATGGCCCTCCGCAATGCCCTCGGGGTCGCCGTGGCCCTCACCGCCGGTATCCTTCTCGGCCATCCTTCTGGCGGAGTGATGGCCGCCACCGGAGCGCTCGACGCCGCATTCTCTGATGGCAGCGACCCGTACGCCCACCGCGCGCGGCGCATGCTCACCGCGACATTCTTCGTCGGACTCGCCGTCTTCATTGGCCGTCTCTGCGGCAACAATCACCCGCTCACCATCACCCTCGAAGCCGCCTGCGCTTTCATTGCGGGGATCTCCGTCGCAGCCGGAACCACGCCCGCCGATATCGGCACCATCACGCTCGTCACCCTGATCGTCTTCTCCGCGGCCCCCGCTTCCTCCTTCGGTAAGGCCCTCACCTCCGGCGCCCTTGCCATCGCCGGCGGACTCCTCCAGACCCTCTTCTCTCTCGCCCTCTGGCCCGTCAAACGCTACGCCCCCGAAGCCCGGGCGCTCGCCCAGCTCTACCAGGAATTGGCCCGCTCCGCCGCCGCCGCAACGCCCGCAACCGAAGCCCCGCCCGCCACGGAAACGATCCTCGCCGCGCGCTCCGCCCTCGCCGCGCTCACCGCCGATCGCTCCATCGAAGCCGAGCGCTATCTCACCCTCTTCAGCCAGGCGGAACGCATCCGCCTCGCGCTTCTCACCCTCAGCCGTCTCCACGTCCGCATCGGGCGTGAACGCCACATAGACGCCGAAACCAAGGCGCTCGCCCGCGCCCTCGAAGTAGCATCGCGCATCCTGCAATCGGTCGCCGCCTCACTCGCCGCCGGAATCAAAGGCGACGCTCATACTACCGATCTCAACGAACTCCGCAATCTCGCCGAGCAATTCCGCGAGCCGTGCGCCGCCAACTGCTCGCCCGCCCTCGTCGCCATGCGCGCCGACACCCGCTGGCAGCTCGACGCCCTCGCCGGACAGCTCGCCTCCGCCGTCGAACTCGCCGCCCACGCCAGCCCCGCCGGCGCGCAGGAGTTCGAACGCCGCGAATCCGCGCAGCGCTGGGGACTTCGCTTCGCCGGAATTCTCGCCGTCCTGCGCGCCAACTTCTCGCTTGAATCCGCGGCCTTCCGCCATGCCATCCGCCTCGCCGCCTGCGTCGCGATCGCCGACACCCTGGCCCGCTCCCTCGGCCTGCCGCGCGGCTACTGGGCGGCGATGACCCTCGCCATCGTCCTCAAGCCCGACTTCACCACCACCTTCAGCCGCGGCGTCCTCCGCCTCGCCGGTACCTTTGCCGGACTCGGCATCACCACCCTTCTCTTCCACGTCCTCAATCCCTCCACCGGCGTGCAGGTCGTCCTCGTCACCGTATTCATGTTTCTCATGCGCTGGGTGGGTCCCGCGAATTACGGCATTCTGGTCACAGCGCTCACCGGCCTGGTCGTCCTCCTCTTCGCTCTCACCGGAGTGCCGCCCGCGGAGGTCATCATCGCCCGCGCGCTCAACACTGTCGTCGGCGGCTTCATTGCACTCGCCGCCTACCGCGCCTGGCCTACCTGGGAACGCACGCTCGTCCCCGAAGCTCTAGCTCGCATGCTCGACGCCTATCGCGCCTACTTCCAGGCGATCCGCGACGCGTACCTCGACCCCGGCCGTGAGCTCGATCCCGAATTCCTCGCCCGCCTCGATCGCGTTCGTCAGGCCGGCCGCCTTGCGCGCACCAATCTCGAAGCCTCCGTCGCGCGCCTGCGCGGCGAACCGGGCGTGACCGAGGAGCGCCTGACGCGCCTCAACGCGATCCTCGCCAACTCGCACCGTCTCATTCACGCCCTGATGTCGCTCGAAGCCGACCTCTTCCGCAGCGACCCCGTTCCCGCGCGCCCCGCTTTCCGCACCTTCGCCAACGACGTCGACGCCACCCTCTACTTTCTCGCCGCCTACCTCCGCGGTACGGGCGTTCACCCCGGCGATCTGCCCGACCTCCGCGAAGACCACCGCGCCCTTGTCCACTCTGGTGATCCGCACGTCGAGCGCTATCAACTCGTCAACGTGGAGACCGATCGTGTCACCAACAGCCTCAATACACTCGCCGTCGAAATTCTTCATTGGCTCGGCAGTAACGCCTGACTGAAGATTGAGGTGAGATTTACACGCGATTGGGTGTATACTTTCCTGGCTGGAGTGTACCGTTGCGTAAACCTCGTTTGTTTATCGTTACTGTATTTCTATCGATGGCCGCCGCTGCCTTCTTTACCACCCGCACGCAGGCGGGCGCCGGAGAGATAAAGTTAATCGCGCCCGGCGTATGGTTCCGCGAAGGCGACTTACAAAATCTCGGCCACAGCAATAACATCATCATCGAGATGAAGGACTATCTCATCGTGGTCGACGCCAACTTTCCCAGCGGCGCCCGGCTGACGATGGAGGCCGCCAAACGGATCTCCGACAAGCCTGTTAAGTACGTGTTCGACACACACCATCACGGCGACCACGCCTACGGTAACTCGGTGTGGACGAAAGCCGGCGCCACCACCCTCGCCTACATCGGCGTCACCGAGGAAATGAAGCGCTTCGAGCCCAACCGCTGGCAGGCGGCCGCGAAAAGCCGGCCCGATGTTGGCGACCTGCACGAGCCCGCGCCCGAACCGCCCACCCAGACCTTCGACAAGAGCCCGTTCGTCCTCAAGGACGGCTCGCGTGAAGTCCGCTTCTACTTCTACGGTTGGGCACACACGCGGGGCGATGGGTTCGTTTACCTGCCCAAGGAAAAAGTGCTGTGCACCGGCGATGCGGTCGTCAACGGACCGTATAACTATACGGCGGACGCGAATATCGGCAACTGGCCCAAGGTCGTCCGCAGCGCACAGACCTTGACCGTGGAACACGTGCTCCCCGGCCACGGCCCGTCCGGCGGTCCCGAACTCCTCGATGGCCAGGCCCGCTTCATGACCGAGCTCCACAAGGCAGTCGAAGTAGCTATCAAGAGCGGTCGCAAATTGGAAGAGGTTGCCCCCAAGGTCGTCCCCGCCACGACCACCATCACTCTGCCGAACAACGTCAAGAATTGGGTAGGCCCCTCCCTCCCCGGGCAAGTGCGCGACACCTGGGAAGAGATCACGCAGAAGACACCGCACGGCGACATCCCGCACTAGTGTCTCGCGAATCGGCGCGCCGCCGTGAATCCTACCGACGAAACCTGCGGCATCATAGGATGAAAGCTATGATCGGATGAAAGCTATGATCGCGGGCGACATTCGAAATACCGCCGACCTGGAACGCGAACTATCACGACCCAGCGAGGCGGACATCGCATTTCTGAGCCGGTTGGACGGCGACATTCTGATTCTCGGGGCCGGTGGCAAAATGGGGCCATCCCTTGCGCGCCTCTGCCGGAATGCCGCCGACGCAGCCGGCAAGCCGCGGCGCATCGTCGCCGTCTCACGAAACGTCGCGGCAGAGCCGGGTATTGAGGCGATTCCCTGCGACTTGCTCGACCGCGAACAAGTGGCCGGTCTTCCCGATTGCCCGAACGTTCTCTACCTTGCGGGCCGCAAGTTTGGTTCCAGCGGCAGTCCCGAACTGACGTGGGCAATGAACACCGTCGTCCCGGCAATCGTCGCGGAAAGATTCGCCAACTCGCGCGTCGTCGTCTTTTCGACGGGCAACGTCTACCCGTTTCGCGAACTTTCAAGCGGCGGCTCCGTCGAGACCGATGCTCCGGCGCCCGTCGGTGAATACGCGCAATCCTGCCTGGGCCGTGAGCGCGTCTTCGAATACTACTCGCGTCAGTGGGGCTTACCGTGCCTCGTATTTCGCTTGAACTATGCGGTCGACCTGCGCTATGGCGTTTTGGTAGACATCGCCCGCAGGGTTCACACCGGAGCGCCGGTGTCACTCGCGGTTCCCGCATTCAACGTGATCTGGCAGCGCGACGCGAACTCTTACGCCTTGCGATCCCTCGAACACTGCGCGGCGCCGCCCGTCATTTTGAATGTAACCGGGCCCGAAGTACTCCTGGTGCGCGATGCTGCCAACTGGTTTGCGGGCCGCTTCGGGCGCCCTTGCCGCTTCGAAGGCATCGAGGGTCCGACGGCGCTATTGAGCGACCCGACTGCGTGCGGCAACTTGCTCGGACCGCCGGACGTGCCCGCGGAGGCGCTCATGAAGATGGTGGCTGGTTGGGTGGAGAGCGGCGGAACATCGCTCGACAAGCCGACTCATTTCGAAGTCTCGGACGGGAGGTTCTGATGGCTTCGCCGCGCACGCCGGACGCCGCGGTCCGGGACGCCTTGCGCTCCGGCGTCGTGATCCCGGCCCATCCGCTGGCGTTGAACGCGCGGCGGAAACTCGACGAGCGGCGACAGATCGCGCTTACGCGATACTACTGCGACGCAGGCGCGGGCGGAGTCGCGGTAGGCGTGCACACCACGCAGTTCGCCATACGAAATCCCCAGGTCGGTCTATTCCAGCCGGTGCTTCGCCTCGCCGCGCACGCGGCGTCCGAGTTCGAGCATCGTTCGGGAAAGCGCATGGTGAAGGTCGCGGGAGTGTGCGGCAAGACGCCACAGGCCATCTGCGAAGCGGCCTTCGCGCGCGAAACCGGGTACGATGTCGGGCTGCTCAGCCTCGCGGCCCTCCCTGACGCGACCGATTTCGAACTGCTCGATCATTGCCGCGCCGTGGCGGGCGAAATTCCAGTCTGCGGATTCTATTTGCAGCCTTCCGTGGGCGGACGCCTGCTCTCCTACGAATTCTGGCGCGGCTTCTCGTCCATCGAGAACGTGATCGCGATCAAGGTCGCGCCGTTCAATCGTTATCAGACGCTGGATGTGGTCCGCGGAGTCGTCGATAGCGGCCGCGCTGACGAGATCACGCTCTATACCGGCAACGACGACAACATCATCCCCGACCTGCTCTCCGATTTTCGCATCGGCGGCGGCACCGCGAATTTCCGCGGCGGCCTCCTCGGACAGTGGGCCGTCTGGACGCGTCGCGCCGTGGAGTTGCTCGCCGACATTCATCAATGCCGCGATGCCAACGGCGAGGGGGCGGCCGGGATCCTGGCACAATCGGCGGCCCTCACCGACGCCAATGCCGCGCTCTTCGATGTGCGTAATCGCTTCGCCGGATGCATTGCCGGCCTCCACGAGATTTTGCGACGGCAGGGATTGCTCGAAGGGCGCTGGTGTCTCGACCCCGCGGAAGATCTTTCGCCCGGCCAGATGGAGGAGATCGACCGCGTCGTCACTGCCTATCCGCACCTTACCGACGACGATTTCGTACGCCGCAATCTGGACGCCTGGCTGAGTTAGAGACGATGCCTGCCGGCGCCCGTGTGGACCGCGCGTTAATCGCCAGCGCTACGGCAGACGAGCGGGCGGCAGGCCCACTACGAACTTCGCCCGCTGTGCGGCCGCGTCTGATTCAACGGAATCCCCGGTAAGTTTCGCACCTGCGAAACGCCGGTAAACCAACTGCCCGCCCGCCGCCACCTGAACGAATTCCACTGACCGGGGCACATCCGGAATGCGCGCCCCGAACCAATGCGGATCGTCCCGCTGCGCCCAGGTGACCAGCGCCAACACCGCGCCTTCGGCGTAGGACGGACCCCTTCGCATCGCGGCGTCGTTGCCGTAGAGCGTCGCCATCGTGCGCGTCTTGCGATCTACGTACATCGTGATCGCGCTCCAGTCCAGTGGGCGATAAGGCAGGCCGTCTGGAAGCGCCGCCGCGGCACGGTTCACCGCGTCATTCGGCCCGTTACGGGAGACAGCCAGCGTGTAGACGAAATCGTTGCCGCGCATCGGCTGGTGACATTCGGTACATTCGTTGACGAATTTGGCATCCTTGCCGTAAGGCGTCAGGTCTAAGCCACGCCAGCGACCCCAACCCCAGCCCTCTGTCGCTTTGTATCGCTGCGCGTCCTTCACCATCAACTCAACTTGCACAAACTTGCCGGGATGTACCAGGCCATCCGGACCGAGCTCCTGCTGCCACGCAATCTTGGCCAGGCGCGCACCGTCCGGCCACGGAGAGATACTTCCGCTTTGCACGGCCTTCACCGCCAGGTCATTGCCGAGGATCAATCGGAACGTACTGTTATCGCCGCGGTCGGTCGTGCTGATCGGCTTCCAGTTCGCGAATGCCGGGTCGAACGGCAGTCCATTCGGCGCGGGGTGCACTTGCGTCAGAGATGGATGCGAAGGGCTCTCACCGGCGGCAGCAGGGCCATCCGGCGGGGTGCTCCACGGCGCAAGGTACCCTTCGAGCGCCGCAAGTTCCCGCGGTGTCAATCTCGCTTCGGGGTGGAGCGCCGCGAAGGACCGCAGCGGCATCTCGCCAAACCGCACCATGTTCACCGCTTCGTAAAGCACGGCCTTTTGCGTGGCCGCGGGCGCGGATCCCAGCGTTGAGAAGTTGAGGTGCTCCCGCGCCATCAGGATATCGTGCCGCACCAGCCAGTAGGCGGGCACGATCTGATCGAACCACGACAGTCGCCGCTGGTTCGAGTGACAACTGTAGCAGCCCTTTTCCAAAATCCTCCGGATCTCGGGCGGAGCCTGCACCTCCGCAGTTGCGGATTCCACGGGAATGGAGGGCCGCACCAGTTGGAGCAGGACGAAAACAGCCGCCCCGGCGCCGATTACTTTGCCCAATGGAAGCTTAGTCAAGTTCTACTCCCACGACTCCTTCGCTCATTCTCCCAAATGACGCACGCGGCGTTCCAGTCGCAGCATCAACCAGGCGCGCGAACTCTCCCTGTAAACCCATACGGTTGCGTGATTGGGCGCTCTTGGAAAGGCCTTGCTCGTGACGACCGGCCGTCATCGCATTGAACAAATTCGGCACAATACCGGCAGTAGTCATTCATGAGTAGGTCGACACCTGAATGTCGACACCTGAATCGACGGGCGTCTCACAATTCGATACAGTCGGCACGAATGCTTGCGCTCGCCGTCTTCGTCTCCTTGCCGCTCGCACAGACGCCCTCTGAAGACACCCGACACCGCGAAATTGTATGATCGCGGCCTGACGCTGGCGCGTAGTGCATTCAGATGATGCGCGATCACAAACTCGTAGTCGCTTCGCTGCTTGCCGCGGGAGCGCTGCTCGCCCAGCAGCCGGACCGCTTCGTGGCAGTCCCGCCGCGAATGCAGGAGTTTGTCGATAAGGGCGAAGCTGCCGGCATCGTGACCCTGATCGCCACAAAAGGTCGCATCATCCATCTCAGCGCCGTTGGCAAAAGCGACATCTCAAGAGTCGCAAGATGCGGGCCGACGACATCTTCTGGATCGCGTCGATGAGCAAGCCGATCACGGCAATCTGCATCGCGATCCTCGCCGACGAAGCAAAACTCAGCTTCGACGATGCGCTCGCCAGGCACATCCCGGAGTTCGCCGGCCTTAAGCCGCGGGTTTGACGGACTTGGAGGCGACGTCCGCGAATAGTTTGGCAAGATCGTTCTCCAGAATCTGCCGCGGGCTATCAGCGGCAGCGCCCCTGCCGCCGCCCGCCAGCACGTATAACCTCATGGCATTATTGCTCGCGCACAGCATG
>JAOAPT010000955.1 GCA_025463045.1 Candidatus Solibacter sp. | reverse complement strand
ACGCCACCGCTGCGGCCGACTTTCCACAGATCGCCTGAATACGAGAAGACGATTTCGGTCTTGTTCATCGCAGGCTTTTGCACGAGATGAACGGTGCCGGGTGCGGCGAAGCCGGCGGACACACTCGCACTCAAAAGCGCGGCCACGATGGGTAGCTTCATTTGACAGACCTCCGGAAGACTCAGTGTATACCGTTGAGCTATCCGGCGCCTCTAGGGTACGGACGCGGGACGCAGAATCTTCTCCACTTGAACACGCAAGCCGCCGCAGAGATCAAGGGCGGATGCAATCTCCGGCTCGGCTTCCGGGGCGCGGCCCACGGCCTGCAAATACTGAGCCATCAGAAGGTGAGGCTTATACCAGGTAGGAGCGGCCCGCATGGCGACGCGCAGTTTTTGCTCGCCCTCCGCGGCCTGGTTCGCGCTGAATGCCAGCACGGCGGACTGGTAGGCGGCATCCGCCAGATTGTCGCTGGTGTGCTCGGCGCGTTTACTGGCTTCGGCGGCGATGGCCCATGCGCGCGGGACGGCGTTGCCCGCAGAAGCGCGCGCGAGGGCGGCAAACTGCCGGGAACTCCACAGATCGTCCGCCGGCTGCGGAAACCACAGGTTGGAGGCGCGATAAGAGCGCTCCATGGCATCCGGATCGCGAGCCAAGAGTCCATCGGCCACAGCCTGCTGGGAAAGATCCTGTATCAGGTACGCTCCCGCGGCGAGGAAAAAGGCGAGCGCCAGATAGCCGGCGGCGGTGCCGGCGAACGGCGGCAATGTCTCCCGCGCCCCAGAGACGTTGGTGGACGGAGTCCGATCCGGCACCCCAGTTCCGACCAGGAGCCCGATGATTCCGTACAGGACCAGGCCGCCGCACACCGTGGTGGTCAGAAAGGCCAGCGAGGCGAGAGTCGCCACAGCGCTGGCCCGAAGCCAGATCCACCCCGGTCCCGCGGAATTGCCCGTGGGCGGCAGAAAGATCAAATACACCAGGCCGCCAACCACCAGCAGTCCTGGAAGCCCCTGTCCGAAGGCAATATCAAGCAGCAGGTTGTGGGGCGATTCCTGAGTGAAGTCGGGGTAAGCGCGCGAGATCGCGGCCGATTGCCGCCTGCGAAACTCGTTGACGAAGGTATCGGGCCCGAAGCCGGCGAGCGGGTGGAGCGCCGTCATGGCTGCCGTCTCCTTCCATACCAGCAGGCGCGGCCCGCCATAGAAATCCTGTTTCCACTGTGCCAGGCGCAGGCGAAAGCTGTCGCCCGCGGCCAGATTCAGAACCAGGAGTCCGGCGCCGATGAGCACGATGCCGGCCAACGCGACGGGGAGAATTCGCCGCGCGCCCAGTCGCCGCTGTGAGGCCAGGACGACGGCACCGGCGCAAAGCACCGCCACCAATCCGGAGCGGGATCCGCTCAGCAGGATGGCAACCAGGGAAAGGGCGGCACAGGCTCCGAAGAGCAGGCGCCGGTTTCCATGGCTTTCAAGGGCGAGCCCCACGGCGATCGGTAGCGTCGCCGCCAGGAAACTCGCCAGGTATACGGCGTGTCCCAGTGTCCCGGGGACGCGAACCAGAGGACCGAAGTATTGGATGGTGTAAGCGCTGCGCTCCAGGAAAGGATCGAAGCCGGCATACTGCGCGATGGCGTATAGCGCGATGGCGGAACCGGTAGCGGAGATGGCGATCAGGACCGCGCGGAGCAGGTCGCGCCGCGTGGCCACGCAAGCCGCGCAGAGAACGCCGAATGCGGCGATTGCGATTTCAGTCACCAGGCCGTAGCGGCGCCAGGATGTCCCGGCCAGGGACAGCGCCGGCTGGCTGGAAAGCATCGTGGAAATCAACAGGGAAATGGATTGCAGGGTTGTAATACCCAGCAAAACACGCCCGGCGCGATTGGAGAGCAGCGCGGCCAAGCCCTCCATCCACGCAGTCCGGCAGAGCAGAAGCACGCTGGTGACAATCAGAAGAATCACAACCTTGGGCGTGACTTCGTACTCGATCAGCAGGTGCGGCGCGATGGCCAGCGGCACGCCCGCGAAGGCGGCAATCATCAGTGCCGGCGCGAGCCGGCTTGTGCGAGTAAGGATGCCGGGCATTAGTAGTATGGTTTATAACATCCGATAGGGAACGACCAGTATCCTATGTTACACTCGACTCGGTAATTTACCATGCGCATACGTGACGCCGGGGTTTTGACAATTACAGGTCTGACACTCTTGGCGCCCTTGCGCTCTCAGATTGCGCCGCCGCAGGCTGTGGCGTGGTCGCAGCTCTCGCCGGTAAACGGCGTTCCAGGCGTTCGCCCGGGTGGCCAGTGGGGGACGAGCGCGGTTTACGACGTGGCCAGCGGTCAGACCATCGTCTTCGGCGGAATCGGCGCCGTCACCACGACGGTCTGGGCACGGTCCAACGGGGACACCCAGTGGTCCGCGGTGCTGACCGGCGAGCCCTCCCCGGCGCAGAGATACTCGCATACCGCGGTACACGATTCCACCAACTCCCGCATGATCGTCTTCGGCGGTTCAGGCTCGGATTGCCTCAACGATGTTTGGGTCCTGAGTAACGCAAATGGGGTCGGAACACCCACCTGGCTGCAGTTGGCTCCGGGCGGGACTCCCCCCACGGCGAGGACCTTGCATAACGCCGTGTATGACGCGCCGGGCAACCGCATGCTGGTCTTCGGAGGGCGCAACTGTTCGAACCAATACAACAATGAGGTTTGGGAACTCTCCCACGCCAATGGTTTGGGCGGGACGCCAATCTGGCGGCAACTCACGCCCGGAGGGGGCCCCTCGATCCGCTCCGGCAGCTCGGCAATTTACGATTCTTCGGTGGACCGGATGACCATCTTCGGCGGCTCGGACGGAACCAGCCAGTTCAACGATGTCTGGGTGTTGTCGAATACCGCCGGAGCCAACCCGCTGTGGAACCAGCTCTTTCCGGGCGGAGCCATCATCGGCGGCCGCATGATGCACACCGCCGTGTACGACTCCGCCGGACAGCGAATGATCGTATTCGGCGGAAATCCGTCAAGCGCCAACGGGAATTTTTACGTGCTGGAAGACGCTGTCGGCAGCAATTCGGCCCCTCGCTGGACGCAACTGACTCCAGCGGGCGCGCCAGGACCCGGGTCGCGCTACGCGCATGCGGCGGTTTATGACGCCGTCGGAAACAGAATGATTGTGTACGGAGGCTATTCGTTCGAACGTGGGTTCTTCCTCGATACCTGGACGCTCACCGGGGCGAACGGGCAGACGGCGGTCACTGCGGTCTCCGTCACGCCTCCCAACGCCGCCGTGGCCGCGAATTCCGCGCAGACCTTGCAGTTTGTCTACAACGATTTTCTTGGAGTCGCGGATCTCACCACCACATGGGCGTGGATTACGCCGTCCTTTGCAAACGGTGGGGCCGGAACGTGCA
>JAOAPT010000947.1 GCA_025463045.1 Candidatus Solibacter sp. | reverse complement strand
GAAGCCGGTTCGACCAAGATCGAGGACATGGTCCGCAGCGAGGTAAAGAAGGCGTTCAATCCCGAATTCCTCAACCGCCTCGATGAAGTCATCCTCTTCATGTCGCTGACCGATCCGGATCTCATCCAGATCATGGAACTGCTGGTCCAACAGGTGAACGTCAACCTCGTGGCCAAGCAGGTGAAGATCCATCTCGCTCCCGACGCCGCCAAGTACATCCTGGAGAAGACCTGCGCCGATCGCAGCTACGGTGCGCGCCCCCTGCGCCGGGCACTCCAGAAGTACATCGAAGACCCGCTCAGCGAGGCACTGATCCAGGGCACTCTCCCGCGCCCCTCGGACCTGGAAGTCTACCTCGGCGACACCGGCATCTACTATCGCGTGATGAACGCCGAAGGCGATGCCGAAGTCACTGTCCCTGCCGAGCCCCCAGTCGGCACGCTCCTCTACACGTTCTAGTCACACTCCACAAAAAGGGCGGATCGCGAAAGCGCTCCGCCCTTTTTGTTTTCCGCCTTCGCCATCCGCTACAATTGCGGCGTGAAATGTCCTCAATGCGGCTCGATCACGAGTTGGGACACCCTGCAGTGCCCCTGCGGGCATGATGCCGAACGCCCGATCCACACCGCACCTGTTCCCGCCGGCGCCCGCGTTCGCTCCACCCCGCTACGATGTACCATCCTGAAGATCGTCCTCGGTCTCGTCTGGTCCACCGTAGTTATCGTGCTCACCGTCACCGCGACGGGCTTGCTCGCCTCCTTCACCCTTGGGTCCTTGCATCCGCCAACCGGCGACGTCCGCCGCATTACGTTCCTGCTCCTTGCCGTGCCCCCGCTCGTTGGCCTCTTCTTCGTCGCAGGCGGCATCTGGCTCATATTGGATTGGTCTTGAAATCTTGCCCATGCCACAATATCCCCAGAGGTACTCAACATGCGAAGCCTCGCAATCCTCGTCCTGGCGTACACCGCTCATGCCGCCACACCCACCTTCTTCCTCGACGCGCCCCCCACCGATCGCGCCGTATTCCCCGTTATTGAAAAATACCTTCAGCCCTCCGATTTCATAAGCGCTCGCGACCTCGCGGCCGACCTCGCACTCCGCCGCATCATCGACCCGTCCCATCAATTCGAACTCGCGAAAACTCTCCGGCTCGTCCAGTCCGAGGCCGCCCAGCCGTGCACCAAGACATCGCCGCAAACGATCTGGTATCACACCCTCGCCGGCGCCCCGGAAACTCCGTCCATCGCGACTGCACTCCACACGATCCACGCCGCCAACTGCCATCAGGCCGGCATCATTCCGAGCGCCCAATTCTGGGGCTACTCCCGCGTCTGCGAGTACAACCTCGCCGTCAGCCCGTATCAGCAAATCGATTGGACTCTCGTCGATCGCGTCATCATCCAGGGCGAAGGATTCCTCAACCCCGCCTGCCGCACCGGCATCGCCGACTATCAGAAATTCCTCGCCTCCATCGTCGCCTTCGTTCGCGCGCGCAATCCCAAGATCGCCGTCTACGCCCACGCCTCGCTGCGCTTTACCCCGCCACCGCTCATCATTCACGGAATCCAAGCGCTCTCCGATCAGGTCGATGGCTTCCTGCTCTCCTACCCGCGCTACGGCGAGCATGTCTACTGCACCGCGGAGAATCTCGAAGCCGTCCTCAAGGCCTTCCGCCCAGTCGCACCCTAATGCGGAATTCCTCCCGCCGAGAATTCACCGCTCTCGCACTCGCCGCGCTCGGCCCTCGCCCAAGCGTCGCCCAATCCAAGTCGCGCCTCATCCTTCTCGGCACCGCCGGCGGACCCCGTCCGCGCGCCAATCGCGGATCGCCAGCGCAGGTGATCGTCGTCAACAACACCGCCTACGTGATCGACTGCGGCAATGGCGTCGCCCGCCAACTCGTCCGCGCCGGAATTCCGCTCGCCGCGCTCCGCCACGTCTTCATCACCCACCAGCACTCCGACCACAACGCCGACTACGGCAACCTCCTCCTGATCGCCTGGACCGCGGGACTCCGCACCCGCGTCGACACCTGGGGCCCGCCTCCGCTCACCCGCATGACGAGCCTCTTCTTCCAGATGAACGACTACGACATTCGCACGCGCATCGCCGACGAAGGACGCGTGCCGCTCGTCCCCCTCGTGCATCCCCACCAGATCACCCGCGGCGGCCTCGTGACCAAAGACGAGAACGTCACAGTCACCGCTGCCCTCGTCGACCATCCGCCGGTCGCTCCCGCCTTCGCCTACCGCTTCGACATGCCCGATCGCTCGATCGTGATCTCGGGCGACACCAAACGCTCCGAAGCCCTGATCCGCCTCGCTCAAGGCGCCGACGTTCTGGTCCACGAGGCGATGTATCCCGCCGCCATCGATCGTCTCGTCGCGCCCCTTGCCAACGCCGCCGCGCTGAAGAAATCCATCCTCAGTCATCACACCCGGGCGGAGGATGTCGGCAGCATCGCCGCAGCCGCCGGAGTCAAGACGCTCGTCCTCTCGCACTTCGTCCCCGCCGAGGACGCCGGCCTCACCGATCAGATGTGGATCGACGCCGTGCGCGCCACATACCAGGGCCGCATCATCCTCGGCACAGACCTCTTGGAGATTTGAGATCGAGTATACTGACACGTGCGCTAAAGGAGCGCCGCCCCCATGAGCATCTCGCCTGAACTCGCCGCCGCCATGAAGGCCACCAACGCCGTCTTCGTCAACGAAGTCGTGCCCACGCGCGACGTCGCGCCCCTCGATCGCGTCTACACCGCCGATGCCCGCATCCTCCCGCCCGGATCCCCCGTCATTCAGGGCCGCGACGCCATCAAGGCATTCTGGACCGCCGGCATCGCCGCCCTCGACTGCAAGTCCGCCACGCTCGAAACCGTCCACGCCGAAGCCTCCGGCGACGTGATCGCCGAAATCGGCAAAGCCGTCCTCACCCTCGGCAGCGGCGCCAACGTCGAAGTCAAATACGTCGTCGTCTGGAAACAGGAAGACGGCACGTGGAAATGGCACTACGATATGTGGAGCCCGGTAGCTTAAGCCTTTCCCGCCCGCGCCGCCTGCGCATTCAGATGCTGCACGCCGTAGACCGGCATGGGAGCGGGGAACGCGCCACGGCCCAACACTTCCCGAATCGCCATGTTCGTGTCGAAGCAAACCTGCCAGTAGCTTTCGTTGCTCGTGTACGGCCGGATCGTCAGCACCGGCCCTGCCGGCGTGAACGTCGCGATCTCCACATCCGGCTCCGGCTTCGCCGCCACATTCGGAATCTGCTTGACGCGCTGCGATCGCCTGCTTCGCGTCCGCCGCGCTTGAAATCTGCGCCGTGAGATCCACCCGACGGTATGATTCGCCGAGTAATTCTGAATATTGTCCGAGAACAATTTGTTGTTCCCGACGAACGTCCGCAAATTATCCGGCGTATCGATCGTCGTCACGAACAGCCCCACTTCCTCCACCGTCCCCGTGATCCCCGCCGCCGAAATGAAATCGCCCACCTTGAACGGCCGCAGCACAACGAGGAAAATTCCCGCCGCGAAATTCGCGAGCAGGCCGCGCCATGCGGTTCCGATCGCCAGACCCGCCCCCGCCAGGAGCGCCGCGAAACTCGTCGTCTGCACTCCGAAATATCCCAGAATCGCGATCACCAGCGTGATATTCAGAATCACCGGGATCGTGTTCCCGGTGAAGCGCAGCAAGGTCGGCTCGAGCCTCTGCCGCGCCAATCCCTTCTGCACCATTCCCACCGCCACGCTGATCAGCCACCGCCCAGCACCTGCAACCCGACTCCGGTGATTGTGCTCTCCACTACTTTGAGGACGTTATTCCAGTCCATCTTCTTTTCCTCTTACGTCGATGAATTAGATCATAGGTGGAGTACAATCGCCTGAGGCCTATGCCCCTGCCTCCTGGAGCTCGACTTGGCCCGTACGAGATCCTCTCCTCGATCGGCGCCGGCGGCATGGGCGAGGTCTACAAAGCTCGCGACCCGCGCCTCGATCGCACCGTCGCCATCAAGATTCTTCCCGAGTCCTTCGCCTCCGATACTGATCGCCTGCGCCGCTTCGAGATCGAAGCCAAGGCCGCAGGAGCCCTCAACCACCCCAACATCCTCACCGTTCACGACGTCGGCACCGGCGATGGCGCGCCCTATCTCGTCTCCGAGCTGCTCGAGGGCGAGTCCCTCCGCGAGCGCCTGCGGCGAGGAAAACTCAGTCCCGCGCGCGCGGTCGAAATCGCCCGCCAGATCGTCGCCGGACTCGCGGCCGCTCACGCCAAGGGCATCGTCCATCGCGATCTCAAGCCGGGCAACCTCTTCCTCACCCGCGACGGACGTGTCAAAATCCTCGACTTCGGCCTCGCCAAAGTGATCTCCCTCACGGACGCAGCCGATGCCGCGACCTGTACGCTCGCCACCGATCCCGGCACCGTCATGGGCACCGTCTCCTACATGTCGCCGGAACAGGTCCGCGGCCAGCCCCTCGATCACCGTTCCGATATCTTCAGCTTCGGTTCCGTCTTTTTCGAAATGCTCACCGGCGTCCGAGCCTTCCGAGGCGCCACTTCCGCGGACACTATGAGCTCCATCCTCAGCGCCGATCCCCTCGACGACCTGCCCGCCACCGCCGCGCTTCCGCCCATCCTTGTCCGCACCATTCGCCACTGCCTCGAGAAGGATTCCGGCGAGCGCTTCCAATCCGCGAAGGATCTCGCCTTCGATCTCGAAACCGCCGCCACCCTCTCCGGCACCGTCAACGTCGCGGCCGCCAGAGCCGCACCGCCGGCCCGCCGCCGCGTCCCGCTCTGGTCGCTCGCCGTCTGTGCCTTGATCGCCGCCGCCGCCCTTGCCTGGACCCTCGCCCATCCGGTCGCCCCGCCGCCCACATTCCAACGTCTCTCCTTCCGCCGCGGCATCATTCAGGGCGCGCGCTTCGTTCCCGCCGGGCAAACCGTCGTCTACGCCGCCGCCTGGAACGGCGCTCCGGTCGAACTTCTCGCTATTCAGCCGGGACATCCCGATGCCCGTCCACTCGGCTTGCGCGGCGCCGGCCTGTTCTCGATTTCCGCCGCCGGAGAGATCGCCCTATCCGTCGGCGCCCATTTCGTCGGCGCCTTTCAGAACAGGGGCACGCTCGCGCAGATGCCCTTCAACGGCGGCGCGCCGCACGAACTCCTCGAAGACGTGATCTTCGCCGATTGGACGCCCGACGGAAAACAGCTCGCCGTTGTCCTCGCCCCCGACAATGGAAAGAAGCGCGTCGAGTTCCCTCCCGGCCACGTGCTCTTTGAAGCCTCCGGCTCCGGCTGGCCCGGCGAAATCCGATTCTCCCCGCGCGGCGACCAACTCGCCTTCATCGATCATTACTACTACGGCGACGATGGCAGCGTCGCCCTTCTTGACCTCACCGGCCGTAAGCAAACCATCTCCGGAAAATTCACCAGCATCCAGGGCCTCGCCTGGTCCGCGGATGGCCGCCAAATCTGGTTCACCGGCGCCCGCAACGGGGGCCAGCGCAATCTATACGCCGTCACTCCATCCGGCCGCGAACGCCTCCTGCTCCGCCTTCCCGGAGCTTTGACCCTGCGAGACATCGCCCGGAACGGCAGTGTCCTGCTCAGCCGTGAGGATAGCCGGACCTCCGTGGAATTCATCGGACCCAACGATTCCACTCCGCGCGATCTGTCCTGGCTCGATTGGAGCGGCCTGAACGCGATTTCCGATGACGGTTCCATCGTTGCGATCGACGAATCGGGAGACGGCGCCGCCGGCGATGTCGTGCAGTTCGTTCGCAAAACCGACGGTTCTCCCGCCGTCCGGCTTGGCTACAAGGAAAGAGCCGCGGCTCTGTCCCCGGACGGAAAATGGCTGCTGACGATCAACGACCAGGACCCGTCGGCCACCGGCTTTTCCGTGCTTCCCTTGCGCGCCGGTGTTCCCCTCCGCATCGAGACCGGCATGAAATCGAGCGGCGCGGCATTTTTCCCGGACAGCAAACGGATTGCCTTCTCGGGTCTGGTGAATGGCCAGCACCAGCTCTTCGTCCAGGAAATCTCCGGCGGCAAGCCCCGTCCCATTTCGTCCCAAGGTGTCCGCTTCAGCGCGCTAACTCCCGACGGGACGCGGATTCTCGGCCGGAATTCCGAAGGCTACGCGTCTTATCCCGTAAACGGCGGTCCGCCTCAACCCGTGCCCTCACTCGCCGCCGCCGACTTCGTTTTGAGATTCGCAACCGGCGGCCAGGCGGTTTTTCTCACCACTCCGGACCGCACCCGGATCTATCGCCTCGATCTTGCCGGCGGCCACCGGGAGCTCTGGAAGGAAATTCGCCCCACCGACTCCGCGGGCGTGCGCAGCATCGGCCCCATACGCATGACAGCCGATGGGAAGTCCATCGCCTACCAGGCCTACCGAACCGTCTCCGAGCTCTTTCTCGTGGAAGGTCTCAAGTAAACCTACTTCTTCCGCGCCGCCGCCACCATCTCCTTCACCTTTGCCATCAGCTCCGGAGCGTGATACGGAATGCCGTCCTTGATCGTCCACTCGACGCCGCCCGTGTGCACTTGCTTCCCGTCGCGGATCTCCTCCGTCCCCGTCGGGTACAACACCTTCAAGTTCTCCAGCGGATTTCCGTTCACCACGATCAGGTCCGCCGCGAACCCCGCGCGCACGCGCCCCAGCTTTTCCTGCTGCCCCAGAATCTTCGCGTTGTTCCCCGTCGCCTGCTGGATGATCTTGATCGGATGGAACCCCGCCTCCTGATGCAGCTCCATACTGCGAATCAGCCCGAAGCCATACATCTGGTAAATGAACCCGGCATCGTCGCCCATCCCGATCAGCCCGCCGCGGCGATCGAAATCGCGCAACGCTGCCATCCACAGCCGGTAATTCTCCTTCCAATACATCTCGTCCGTCGACGTCCACCCGAGGAAATACGAACCGTGGTTCGCTGGATTCGGCCGGAAATATTCCTCCAGCGTCGGATGCAGATACTCCGCGAACCACGGCTGCGTCTGTGCCCGCTGCAGATCGCGGCTCGCTTCGTAAATGTCGAGCGTCGGCACCCACGCCACGTGCGCCTTCACCATGCCGTCCAGCACCTTGCCCAGCCGCTCTGGATTCGCCTCGCGCCACAAGTGCCCCGCATACCGGAAGCGGTCCGTCTCGTTGTTGTAGTTGTAGCTCGGCGGAAAGCCTTGCACGCCGCCCTCGATCGCCGCGTCCGGAATTCCGTACCAGTGCTCGATGCTCGTCGTGCCGAAGGCAATGTCGTCCCACGCGTTCGTCTCCTCGACGCCCGCATGATGCGCGATCGGCAGCCCGAGCTTGTGCGCTTCGTCTTCCATCGCCGCCATCGTGTCGCGATCGATGCCGAGAATCTTGATCCCGTCCGCGCCCTGCTGCTTCAGCGCCTGCACGCGCGCCCGTG
>JAOAPT010000935.1 GCA_025463045.1 Candidatus Solibacter sp. | reverse complement strand
CATCACGAGGTGTTCGAGTTCACTGAGTGGTTTTCGGGCGCGAAACATTGTAGCGCTACAAACTGTAGCGCAATCCCGCGCCCGAGTCAAGAGGTGGGCTAAGCAGAGGGAGCTAAACGGTGAAAATTTCGATCGCGCGCTTCAGACTCGCTTCCGCGTTCGCAGGATTGCGGGGCGAATATTCGTGTCCGATATATCCATCGAACTGCAGGTCCGCGATCGCCTGTGCGATGAAGTGGTAATTCAGTTCCTGCGTCTCGTCGATTTCCTTGCGGTCCGGATTCCCGCCGGTATGGAAATGCCCGATCCACTTGAAGTGATCGCGGATGTTGCGCACGATATCGCCATCCATAATCTGCGCGTGATAAATGTCGTAGAGAATCTTCACGCGCGGCGAGTTCACGCGCTTCATCACGTCGACGCCCCACGCGATGTGGTCGAACATGTAGTCCTTGTGATTGACCTTGCTGTTCAAATATTCCATGCAGATCGTGATGCCCTTGTCCTCCGCATGGGCCTTCACCTTATTCAGAAACTCGACGCAATTATCCGCGCCCTCCGCATCCGCCATGCCCTTGCGATTCCCGCTGAACGTGATGATGTTCGGTACGCCGTTGGCCTTCGCTTCGTCGATCGCCGCGTGCATCGCCTTCTCGAGTTTCTCGTGATTCTCTTTGCGATTCAGCGCGTCGGAAATCGAGCCGCCCGGTCCCGGCGGATACATCGTCGGCGTGAGCCCGTACTTCTTGAGCGTCGGCCAGTCGGCGGGACCTTTCAGGTCGTAGCCCACGATGCCCAGCGACTGCGCGAGTTTGCAGCCATCCTCGAAGCTCGTGCCCCTGGCGAACACGCCGCCGGTCACGCACTGCTTCAATCGCCCGGTCTTCATCGGGGTGCTCGTCGTCTGCGCCAGTGCGGCCGATGCCGCCAGCGCGGGGAGAAAGTCTCTGCGTCGCATGAAGCATGAGTATCATAGGGCTCTTCCCAGCGCAACACGGCGCGCCGGGTCGTGATCCCTGCGCTGATAGACTCGGAAGCTGTGAGGGGCTGACGAACGCGCTCCTGCAAATCAACGTCGAGATCCCCGCGGGTCTGTCGCCGGGGCCGCAGCCCGTTATCGTGAAGGCCGGCTCCACCAGCAGCCCGGCGACCGTCACGGTTGCCGTAAAGTAAACTATGCGCGCTTTGTTCCTTCTCTTCCTTCTTGCGCTTGCCGCCGCGGCGCAAGACGCTACCGTCTTGAAACCTGCCCGTGTATTCGATGGCGAAACCAGTCATGAAGGCTGGGCCGTGCGCGTGCGCGGCAATCGCATCGAGGCCGCAGGACCCGCGGCATCAATCGACATCGCCAACGCGAAGGTGATCGATCTGGCGGGCGCGACGCTGCTCCCCGGCCTTGTCGAAGGACACTCGCACATTCTGCTGCACCCGTACAACGAGACTCCGTGGAACGACCAGGTGATGCACGAGGGCCTTGCCCTACGTGCCGCGCGCGCCGTGAATCATCTGCGCGTCACCCTGCTGGCCGGCTTCACGACGGTGCGCGATCTGGGCACCGAAGGCGCGGGCTATGCCGATGTCGAACTCAAGCAGGCCGTGAACCAGGGCATCGTTCCCGGACCGCGCGTGCTCGCTTCAACGCGCGCCATTGTCGCCACCGGCAGCTACGCGCCGAAGGGTTTCGCGCTCGAATTTCGCGTGCCGCAGGGCGCCGAGGAAGCGGACGGCATCGACAGTCTGACGCGCGTCGTGCGCGACCAGATCGGTCATGGCGCGGATTGGATCAAGCTTTACGGCGATTATCGCTGGGGCGTCGGTCCGGGCGCGCGCCCGACATTTTCACTCGACGAAATGAAGCTCGCCGTGGAAACCGCGAAGAGCGCGGGCGTTCCCGTGGCGGTGCACAGCAGCACGCCCGAGGGTATGCGCCGCGCGATTCTCGCGGGCGCCGAGACGATCGAGCACGGAGACGACGGCACGCCCGAAGTCTTCAAGCTGATGGTCGAACATAACGTCGCGCTCTGCCCTACGCTGGCGGCGGGCGACGCCACGTCGCAATACGCCGGATGGAAGAAAGGCCAAGGCCCAGAGCCGCGCGGCATCACGCGCAAGAAGGCTAGTTTCAAGGCCGCGCTCGATGCCGGCGTAACGATACTTTCCGGCAGCGATGTCGGCGTCTTCAGTCATGGCGATAACGCGCGCGAACTCGAAATGATGGTGGAGTACGGCATGACGCCGGTCAACGCGCTGAAGTCCGCGACGTCGATCGCCGGCCGCGTGCTTCACATGGAGATCGGCACGGTAAAGGCGGGCATGCTCGCCGACCTGATCGCCGTCGATGGCGATCCGACGAAAGAGATCGCCGCCCTCCGGCGCGTCAAGTTCGTCATGAAAAACGGCACGACGTACAAGTAGAGCCTGCCCCCATTCGCGCGGCCCGCCCGATGAGGGTCCCCATCCGAGCCGCGACGGTTACGGAGCGGTGGTCATCGAGCGCGACCACCGCTCCCTTGCTCGCCAAAGCGCGAGTGACGGTCGCGGCTCGGATTGAAGTTTGTTCTTCAACGGAGCGCCGAGCGAATTTCGCCCCCCTAGAACTCCTTAACCGGGGCCGCCTGATCCGCGCCGCAGCGGCCCGTCTCGACCTTCGCGACAAAATAACTCTCGCCGGGGATCTTGCACCCCGCCATTCTGCGCAGCATCGCGATCTGGCCCACATGCGTCAGCGCGTCGGCGATCGGACCTTGAAACAGCCGCTCCGGTGTCTCCTTCAACGGCACATCGCTGGCCAGTCGCTGGTCGAACGTCTGCAGCACGGCGAAGAAGCGCTCCACGTCGGCTTCCCACGGCTGTGGCGTGGAATCGCGCCAGACCGACTGGCCTTCCGCGAGATGGAGCGCCCAATCGAAGAGATCGCACAAGTGCGCGAGAATTTCACCGGGCGTTCGTCCTGCGCCGTTGTACGACGCAAATTCCGGTGGCGCGCCCGCGAGAGCTTTGTTGGCGCGATACGCAAGAGTAGCCACAGTGTGTCGTAAAAGGTCTGACATCGTGTTATCTCCCAAAATCGATGAAGCCGCGCGCCGCGTCCGTATTCAGCAGGGTGACCTGCAAACGGTCGCCGACGTCGAGCCCCTGTTCGCCGCGCATCATGCGGCCTTCCACCGGCGGATCCGTGATGCGGACAAAAACGCCCTTCGGCGTCACGCCGGTCACTACCGCGGAGAACGTCTGCCCGATGCGGCTCGCAAGCGCCACCGCCGCGAGGCGCTTGACCATCGAGCGCTGCACTTTGCGCGCGTCGTCTTCCTTCAACGTGCAATTGCGCGCGATCGTTTCCAATTCGGCCGGCGTGTAAGGCGAAGGCTGGTGGTTCACCAGCGCCTTGAGCAAGCGCTGCGTCACCAGATCCGCGAAGCGGCGATTCGGGGCGGTCGAATGCGTGTAGTCGTGCGCCGCCAGCCCGAAATGTCCGGAGGTTGCGTCGCCCGGCTGCGACGCGACGTATTCGCCCGGCCCCATCAGTTTGAGAATGGTGAGCGAGACATCGGCGAAGTGATCGGGGTCGGCCTTCTTGCGCGCCAGCAGCAGCGCGTTGAGCGCGGCGGGGTCGGGGTCCGGCGGCAGGTGGAAGCCATAACGCGCGGCGAGTTCGACCATGCGCGGCCAGCGCTCGGGATCCTTCACGATGCGGCGAATCGACGCCACTCCGCCGGCGCGCAGTGTCTGCGCCATCACTTCATTCGCGCCGATCATGAAGTCCTCAATCAGTCGCGACGCGGTGTTCGCGCGATGGCCTTCGACGCCGGTCACCTTGCCATCGTCGACGATGGCCTGCAATTCGGCGCGGTCGAAAGCAAGCGCGCCGAGACGGCCGCGTGCCGCTCGCAAAAGGTGTGCCGCTTCGTTCTGTAATTGAAGCTGCGCCTGCAAGTCCGGCGACGCGGCCACCTTCGGCGGCATCGAACCTTTGCCTTCGAGCCACGCGCCGACTCCGCTGTAAGTAAGCTGCGCGCGATTCCGAACCAGCGCGCGATAGATCGTGTTCGCGCCGATCGAGCCATCCGCACCGACTGTCATCTCGATAACGACGGCAACGCGATCCTGACCTTCGTTGAGCGACGTCCGGTTCGTCGAGAGTTGCTCGGGCAGCATCGGAAAGGTGCGGATCTGCGCGTAGACGGTCGTAGTCTCGGACGCGGCGTGCGCGTCCACGGCGGAGCCCTTCGGCACCGCGCTATCGACATCCGCGACGGCGACGAGGACGCGAATGCCGGCCGGCGTGCGCTCCGCCCACTCGATCTGGTCGAGATCGCGCGATTCGTCATTGTCGATCGAGGACCACAGCAACGCCGTCAGATTCTTGAGCCCCGGCTCCGCGGCCTGGTGCGCGCTCGCGGCCTCGAGCACGGCATCGGCAGGAAGGTCCGGCTGAAAACCGTGGTCGATCATTTCCTGCCGCGCCAGCGCGGGAAGGTCTACCTGGTGATTGTTCATTTATTCTATACGCGCTGCGCGATGAAGTAGTACGCCAGCAAGAGCCACGCCGCGATGAAGCAGACCCCGCCGATCGGCGTGATCGCGCCGAGTGTGTGGACGCCCGTGGCGGCAAGCAGATAAAGGCTGCCCGAGAAGACGAGGATTCCGGCAAGCAGCAGCCAGCACACATTCGATGCCGCGGAAATTGGAAACGTTCCGGTGCGCGGCAGCAGCGAAACGACGAGCACGCCCATCGCGTGAATGAAGTGATAGAAGACGGCCTTCTCCCACACGGACATCGAGTACGCGTCCAGCTTGTCCTTCAGACCGTGCGCTCCGAAAGCTCCGGTGATTACTGCGAGCGCCAGAAACACCGCTCCGATCGCATTCCAGTTCATTCGTTCTCC
>JAOAPT010000763.1 GCA_025463045.1 Candidatus Solibacter sp. | reverse complement strand
CGCGAGGGCGAGCGCGAGCGCGAGTTGCAGGGCGAAGGCCGGGGCGAGCCATTTGCTGCCAGTGCGCGAGGCGAGGATGCAGACCGGGGCGGCCATCGGAAGCAGGTAGCGCGCCGAGCCGGAGAAGAAAAGGACGACTGCGCCGGCGAAGAAGATCGCGATCCACGCGAGTAGGAAGCGTGTGTCGGGTTCGTGTCGGCGGCGCCAGGCTTGGACGATCGTGACGGGGAGCAGGGCGGGGAAGACGATCCAGCCGGAGTGGATGGCAAGCATCAGCGCGCTCTTCAGCTTGTGACTGATGGCTTGAAAGCCGTAGTGATCGAAGTACTCGGCGAGTTTGCCGGCGGGCATCGTGCCGGTTGTCAGGCGTGTGAAGAGTTGCCACGCGATCAGCGTGAGGAGCGGGGTGGCGAGCGTGATCCAGCGCGCCTTATCGCGGCGGTGATAGATCCAGCAGTAAGCGCCCAGGATGGGGATGAGGAAGACGGCCTGGTAGGCCATCATGGCGGCGAGCGCCATGGCGAGTGCGGAGAGGACCACCGCTCCCTTACGGTCGCGGCTCGGATAAGAGGTGTCGCGGGGCGGATCGGATGCGCATGTCGGATCGGAGTCGAATGAAGGATCGGAGGTGTCGCGGGGCGGATCGGAGCTGCGACCGGTAGCGAGCGGTGCTTTTTGCCCGATGAACAACGCGACCGACGCCATCCACAAGGCGAGGAACGGGAGATCGGCCTCGAGCGATCCACCGTTGATGACGAATGCAGGGACGGCGATAAAGAGGAGCGTCGCCCAGAGCGGGTGGTTGGAGAAGCGGCGGGCGAGACTCCACATCGCCCACACGGCGATCAGGGAAAAAATGATGTAGGCGGCGTGGAAGGGGATTTCCTTCACGTCGCCGGCGAGGAGGATCAATGCGGCTAGCGGCCACGCGTTTCCAGGCGGGTGCGAGTGGCCGCGGAGGTCGACTTCATCGCCGAGGAAGACGTACTTGACGTCGCTCGGATGCAGCGGATCGACGAGGGCGTGCTCGGCCTCGGTGAGATAAATGTGATCGTCGCCCTGGATCGCCTGATTGAGAAAGGGGACGCGGATCAGGAGAACCAGGGCGAACGCGAATAAGAGGCCGTATTTGTTTACGGCTTCCATCGCAACACCGGCTTGCGCGCGGCGGTGACTTCGTCCACCTTGCTGGTGCGGGTGTTATAGGGTGCGCCTTTGACCATTTGCGGATCGGTCTCGACTTCCTTGGCGATCGAAATCATCGCGTCGATGAAGAGGTCGATTTCGGCTCGACCTTCGGTCTCGGTCGGTTCGATCATCATCGCGCCGTGCACGATCATGGGGAAGCTCACGGTGTAGGGATGAAAGCCGTAATCGATCAGGCGCTTGGCGATCTCGCCGGTGCGCACGCCGAGTTTGGCCTGGCGTTCATCGCTGAAGACTACTTCGTGCATGCTCGGCGAGGTGTAGGGCAGGTCGAAGTATGGCTCGAGCGCCTTGCGGATGTAGATGGCGTTGAGCACGGCGTCCATCGTGGCGTTCTTCAGGCCGGGTCCGCCGTGCGCCAGAATGTAGGCGAGCGCGCGCACCAAAACGCCGAAGTTGCCGTAGAAGGATTTGACGCGTCCGATGGAGCGCGGACGCTTGAAATCGAACGCGAGTTTCTTGCCGGAGCGGCGGAGGCGCGGCGTGGGCAGGAACGGCTCGAGCACCTTCTTCACGGCCACCGGACCCGCGCCCGGGCCACCGCCGCCGTGCGGGGTGGAGAAGGTCTTGTGGAGATTGAGATGCATCACGTCGACGCCGAAATCGCCGGGGCGCGCGATGCCGACGAGCGCGTTCATATTGGCGCCGTCCATGTAGAGCATGGCGCCCTTCTTGTGCAGGATCTCGGCGACGCGCACGATGTTGTTTTCGAAGACGCCGAGCGTGTTCGGGTTGGTCACCATCAGCGCCGCGACATCGCTGGTGACGAGCTGTTCGAGGGTGGCGAGATCGACACCGCCGGTCTCGCTGGATTTGATGTTCTCGACTGCGTATCCCGCGATGGCGGCGGTCGCCGGATTGGTGCCGTGCGCGGAATCGGGGATCAGGATTTTCTTGCGCGGGTTGCCGCGCTTTTCGAGCAGCGCGCGAATCAAAAGGATGCCGGTGAGCTCCCCGTGCGCTCCGGCGGCGGGCTGCAGGGTGACTGCGTCCATGCCGCAGATTTCGGCGAGCGCCTCTTCGAGCGACCACATGATTTCCATGCAGCCCTGCGAGAGGGATTCGGGCTGATACGGATGCGCCCAGGCGAGGCCCTCGGTGCGTGCGACCTGCTCGTTGATCCGCGGGTTGTACTTCATCGTGCAGGAGCCCAGCGGATACATGCCGTAATCGATCGCGTAGTTCCAGGTGGAGAGGCGGGTGAAGTGGCGGATGGCTTCGACTTCGCTGACTTCGGGAAATCCTTCGATTTCCTTCCGCACATTTTCGGCCCCTAATGTTTCGGCAGCGTCGACCGCGGGGACGTCGAGTTCGGGTAGCTGATACGCCTTTTTGCCGGGCGAACTGCGCTCGAACAACAACGGCTCGTTCTGTGAAAGATGCTGGGTGACTTTCTTGATCATGCGGTCACTCCATTGGACACACCAGCGGCAAAGGCATCCATATCGGTTCGCTTGGTCATCTCGGTGGCGCAGACCAGGTAGGAATCCGCGAGTTCGGGGTAGAAGCGGCCGAGCGGGAGGCCGCCGATGATCTTCTTTTTGAGCAATTGCTTATTGATCTCTTCCGGCGACTTGCCTTCGGCCTGGACGACGAATTCGTTGAAGAACTTGCCGGTGAAGCGCGGCTTGAGTTTGGTCGCGAGGTAGTGCGCTTTGGCGAGATTCTGTTCGGCGAGTTCGCGCAATCCCTGCTTACCGTAGACGGTCATGAAGACCGTCGCCATAAGGGCGATCAGCGCCTGGTTGGTACAGATGTTGGAGGTCGCCTTCTCGCGGCGGATGTGCTGCTCGCGAGTGGAGAGCGTCAGGCAGAAGGCGCGATGGCCGCGCGAATCGAGCGACTGGCCGACGAGACGGCCGGGCATCTGCCGGATGTATCTTTCCTTGACGGCGATGATGCCGGCGTACGGTCCGCCGTAGCTCGGCGAGATGGCGAAGGATTGGAGTTCGCCGGCGACGATATCGGCGTCGGCGGGCGGTTCGAGCAGGCCGAGCGAAACGGCTTCGGTGAAGATGACGACGAGCAGCGCGCCGCGCTTGTGGGCGATCTCGCCGGCAGCCTTCACCTGCTCGACGATGCCGAAGAAGTTGGGAGTCTGAATGATGACGGCGGCCGTGAGATCGTCCATCTTGCGCTCGAGATCTTCGAGATCGAGCGCACCGGATTCGGCGACGTAACCGAATTCCGCAACCGGCATGCCCTGATGCTTCGCGTAGGTGTTGAGCACCTCGCGGTATTCAGGATGCACGGTTTTCGAAATCAGTACGCGGCCTTTACCGGTGGCGCGGACGGCCATCATGGCGGCTTCGGGCACGGCGGTGGAGCCGTCGTACATCGAGGCGTTGGCCACGTCCATGCCGGTGAGCTGGCAGATCATGGTCTGGAATTCGAAGATCGTGGTGAGCGTGCCCTGCGCGATTTCCGCCTGGTATGGCGTGTACGAAGTGAGGAACTCGCCGCGCGACACGACAGTGTCGACCAGGACGGGCCGGTAGTGGTTGTACACACCGGCGCCCAGGAAGCTGGCGTAGCCGTTCGCAGTCTGGTCCGCGCGATCGCGGAAATACTGCACGATCTCGTATTCGGAAATGCCGGGCGCGAGGTTCAGCGCGCGATTGAGCCGCACCGCTTCAGGCAGGTGGGCGAACAACTCTTCTGGGGTCTCGACGCCGCAAGCATGCAACATCTCGAGGCGTTCCGACTCGGATTTCGGAAGATAGCGCAACTACTTTTCGGCTCCTATATAGCTTAGATAGTCGGCGGAGGACATCAGATTCTGAATCTCTTCAGCACTGTCGAGCTTGATCTTCACGAGCCATGCGGCGCCATGCGGATCGGAGTTCAGCGACTCGGGAGCATCGGCCAGCGTCTGATTGATTTCGACGACTTCGCCGGTAACCGGCGAATAGATATCGGAGACTGCCTTCACGCTTTCGACCGAGCCGAGCGACTTGCCGGCCTCGACGTGCGAGCCGACTTTCGGCAGGTCAACATAGACGATATCGCCGAGCTCCTGCTGCGCGTGGTCCGTGATTCCGACCGTGCCCGTGCCGCCGTCCGCGAGGACCCACTCGTGTTCCTTCGTATACCGGTAGTTTTCTGGATACATGATTTATTTCGCTCGTTTGTAAAACGGGGTTTCCACCGTCACCGCATCCACTGGCTGGTTGCGGATCATGATTTGGATGTTCTTGCCGGGGACCGATTCGTCCAAGGGGAGATAACAGAGGCCGATGTTTTTGTTGAGGGTCGGCGAAGGCGAACCGCTGGTCACCCAACCGGCGGGAGCGCCATCGAGAAAGACTTCATAGCCATCGCGGCCGATGCCGCGGGCGCACATTTCGAAGCCGATGAGTTTGCGGCCGAGCCCCGCTTCCTTCTGCTTGACGAGAGCTTCGCGGCCGACGAAATCGCCTTTGTCGAGCTTGACGATCCAGCCGAGGTCGGCTTCGAGCGGAGAAATGGAGGCGTCGATTTCGTGGCCGTAGAGCGCCATCTTGGCTTCAAGGCGCAGCGTGTTGCGCGCGCCGAGTCCGCAGGGCTTGATGCCGAATTCCGAACCCGCGTCCATGACGAGATGCCAGATGCGCGCGGCATCCGAGGGCGCGACGTAGATTTCGAAGCCGTCCTCGCCGGTGTAGCCGGTGTGGGCGATGCGCGCGGGAGTGCCGGCGACTTCGCCATCGGTGAACCAGTAATACTTGATCGCGCTGAGATCGACGGGCGTCAGCTTTTGCAGGGTCGCCATGCCTTTCGGACCCTGGATGGCGATCTGCGCGTAGCGGTCGCCGTTGTTTTCGACGACGGCATCGAACTTGTGCTCTTCCTTGAGCGACCGGATGTGCTCGAAATCCTTGTCTTGATTGGAGGCGTTGACGCAGAGGAAGTAATGATCGTCGGCAACCTTATGTACCAGGATGTCGTCGACGAAGCCACCGTGTTCGTAGAGCAGGCCGGAGTAGTGCGCCTGGCCGGTCTTCAATTTGTGGACGGCGTTGGTGGTGACGTAGTCGGTGAGCTTGGCCGCTTCGGGTCCGTGGATCTCGAGCTCGCCCATGTGGCTGACGTCGAAAACTCCGACGGCGGTGCGCACGGCATTGTGCTCATCGATGATCCCGGAGTATTGGACGGGCATATCCCACCCGCCGAAATCGACCATCTTCGCTTTGAGGCTGCGGTGGACAGAGTTTAGGGGTGTGGAGCGGAGAGCGGGCTCTGCTGGCATGAAAACTCAGGCTAACAGCACCCGGATGGGGTGTCAAACATGGGGCATTGGGGGTGTCAGAAAGAAGCGCTCCGTTAAAGAACGCACTGCAATCGCGCGACCACCGCTCCGTTGAAGAACAAGCTCCTATCAG